>NZ_CDSBKO010000014.1:0-98120 GCF_977115655.1 Aquimarina sp. | reverse complement strand
TAGGAAGGCGATACGATACCTTTATGATTGGATTTAGTTATGATTTTTACGGTAGATAAATTTGTTGCTGCAAAAACAGACTGATTTATAAGTATCGTATCATATCCAGTTAAGCTAATTTAAAATGTAGAATCAAACCCCAGACTATTTTTTAAATTCTCATGTAATAACCAATGTTGCAGATTGATTACTGGTAGTGTCAATTATTCTAATATAGAGATCTTTACTTATACGAACAGAGTCACTAATAATATCCACTATAAATCGTTTACCGCTATATTCAATTATTTTCCTCCAGGTTTTTCCATAATCAACAGAAAGCATAATCAAACTTTTTACCCTATCGCTACTCTTAAACCTAATATTTGCCCATATTTCAGGATTTGAATGTATATGTTTTCTAACAACGATACGTTGAAATGTTGCCCTTCTGTAGGGGTTTGGTATTACTTTAGCGCTAAACTTTTTCATATCTTCTGTACTTATAAAATAATTCGTGCCACCGTTATAATCTGTTCCAAATAAGATATAATTTCCTATCTCTGCAACTCCTGTATACCCACCTTTTTGAATATGAAATTTATGTACTTTTTTCCAACCAGAATTAGATAATTTAGAAATATGGTTAAATGCACTCTGGGAATTATTTACCCAAACGCCCTTCTTATTATCTCCTTCAGTTAATACCAAACCTTTATATAAATTTAGCCATTTTAATATATGCACGTGTTTATTTATACCGGCTTTCTTTAAAAAATCCATTTTATGCCAACTATCGCCATGATCGGAAGAGTGATAAATATAACCGACAAACTTCCATTTGTTTTTAAGCATGATATTTGCGTATTCTCCTATGAATAATTCACCATTTGGCTTTTCAGTAATAGCATCTTGGCGAAAGTAACTTTTGGGTGTAGATAACTCAAGAACTCTGGTAAAAGTAATTCCTTTATTTACAGATTTGTATATTACTCCTTGTACGCAAGCAAAAATATTATCAGATCTATCAATAAACAAACCTTCAAGGTTATTACTAAAAGTAAAGCATTTTATGGCTTCATTTTTTGATGAAAGCCTATATAAAGTGGATTTGTCCTCATATAAACATCCCCAAATAATATTTGATCTGCATTTAAAAACAATATGCCAATTATGTGTAGAGGGATATAACTTTGTATACAATAAATTTATATAAATATTATTAATATCGTTAAGATAAAGTAAAGGCTTTTTTTCTAGGAACTGTATGATTTCACTTTTACCATATAAGGATAAACAATATTTAAGTTCCCAAATTATAAATGAAATAAGCTCAACTAATTTATTTGATAGATAAATATCTACTAAAAAATGAAAAACGTATGTTATCTTATTTTTCTTTGTCCAATATTTATTTGCTATCATCACTAGTTTTTTTTTGTCCAATAAAAAGGCTTAGCCAAGCAAAATTTCTTAAATACTTAACTTTTAATAAATAATCATCGATTTTAGAAAAAAAAGAGAACTTTTTTTTGAATAGTTTGATATACGCTAATGGCGATAATAAATGAAATACATTAAAGCTTGAATTGTGAAATTGCTCTTTAATATTTGTAAATTCTTTTATGGTAAAATGATTCCAGGGATAAGATTGAAATTTGAAATTTGTGGATTTTAAAAATATCCTGCCCAACCTTGTTATTGGATTATTTTTTAAGTTTTCAATCAGTATAATGCTACCATCTTTTTTTAAAACCCTATTACATTCTTTAAGAAACGATGGATGATCAACGTATTGAAGAACACTATGAGAATATATAACATCAAAGGAATTATCTTCAAAAGGAAGTTTGTTTTCGAATTCATAACAAACAAAATCGATATAAGGAAAGTCTAGTTTAGCTTTTGTAATTCGTTCTAAACTACTATCCAACCCCGTTACTTTGTATCCATATTTGTTAAATATAAAAGATTGCCTGCCATAACCACATCCAAAATCTAATAGAGAGTTATAATTTTTTTTAGCGAGTAGATAATCAGAAATTATCGGAACTATTGATTGCATATAAGTTTTACCATGCCAGGATTCTATATGACTATTCCAAATAGTATTTAAATTATTTTCTTTCATTCAGCTTACACTTAAATAAATATTCTTTAATTAATAACTTTAAGGAAAATAATATTACAATAAATGAACAATTCAAAAGCAGGAGATATTTCTGTAAATGAATAAGCTCTATTATAATCAAGATTACATCTCGAAGATGTTTTTAAATTTACAAATTATTATAAAATTTAGTCGCCCGTGTATTTTAAAAAAAGAACAAATTTTGATGAAATAATATAGAATCAATATTGAAAATATTTGGTAAACTGTTGAATTTTATTAATTCTCTATGGGTAGAGTAAATGGATGTAGGATAGAACTAAACTATTTTTTTATCAACAGAAAACTTTAGTATCTTTCGAAGAATAACATAAAACGTTGTATGAAGAAGATAACCCACGAAGATTTTAAAGTAGTTGCCCCAATAGAGCTATCCAAAATCCCTACCACCTTTGACCTGAAGGAAAGTGAAAACAAAATAGAAAAAGAACTAGAAGAAGTACGCGAAAAATTAGGAAAACTACAGGATACCATGTATGCACATGACAAATATGCAGTTTTAATATGCCTTCAGGGGATGGATACTTCTGGTAAAGATAGTTTGATAAGAGAGGTTTTTAAAGATTTTAACACGCGGGGGATCATTGTACATAGTTTTAAAGTGCCAACCGAACTGGAAAATAGCCATGATTATCTGTGGCGTCATTATATTGCTTTGCCACAGAAAGGTAAATTTGGAGTTTTTAACAGAACACATTATGAAAATGTTTTAGTAACCAGAGTGCATCCGGAATATATAATGGGAGAAAATATCCCTCATATTAATTCGGTAGAGGATATTGATGATGCATTTTGGGATACACGTTTTGAACAAATCAGAAATTTTGAAAAACATATTGCTCAAAATGGTACTTTGATTTATAAATTCTATTTGCACTTATCTAAAAAAGAACAAAAAAACAGACTACTGCGCAGACTTGAAAAAAAAGAGAAAAACTGGAAATTCTCGGCAGGGGATTTAAAAGAAAGAAAACTTTGGGACCGGTATCAGGAATGTTATCAGGATGCTATAAACAGAACATCTGTGCCACATGCACCATGGTATGTTATTCCGGCAGATGACAAGCCGGTAGCCAGATATATTGTAGCAAAAACAATATACGATAGCTTAAAAGAATATAAAGATATACAAGAACCAGAATTAGATGAGGAAACAAAAGCCAATCTGGAGCTATATAAACAACAATTAGAAAAAGAATAAAAGCAAATAACAACAAAATATGTTCAGAAAAATAATAATACTCATTTTTGCAATTTTATCGGTTAATTGCTTTGCTCAAAATAGTAATAAAGAAGATTCGGTTACCATAAAAAAACTCTATAATACTTCTTTGTTAAACGGAAAAAGTTATGCATGGCTGGACTATTTATCTAACCAAATAGGAGGAAGATTATCAGGATCTTTAAATGCGCAAAAAGCTGTAGAGTGGGGAGAAAAAGAATTAAAAGAATTAGGTATCGATAAAGTATGGTTACAACCGGTTATGGTACCTAAATGGACCAGAGGAGTTACAGAGTACGCATATATAGAAACAGAACCAGGGGTAACTACCAATGTATCTGTCTGTGCTTTAGGAGGATCTGTTCCTACTGCTATAGGAGGAATAAAAGCAGAGGTTATAGAGGTAAAAGGATTAGAAGAACTTAAAAAAATAGGAGCAGATCAGATTAAAGGAAAAATAGTATTTTATAATCGTCCTATGCAAGCAGATCTTATACAAACATTTATGGCTTACGGAGGATGTGTGGATCAGCGATATTCTGGTGCAGCCGAAGCTGCTAAGTATGGAGCCATAGGGGTTATAGTAAGATCTATGAACCTTAGATTAGACGATTATCCACATACAGGAGCAATGAGTTATGGAGAACTTAAAGATGCCGAAAAAATTCCCGCAGCAGCAATAAGTACCAAAGGGGCAGATTTATTAAGCTCTATGCTAAAACTAGACTCTAATGTTAAGTTTCATATTAATATGAACTGTCGTACATGGAAAGATGTACAATCTTATAATGTAATTGGAGAGATTACTGGTAGCGAATTTCCCAAAGAATATATGGTAGTAGGAGGACATTTAGACTCCTGGGACCTGGGAGATGGCTCTCACGATGATGGAGCAGGAATAGTACAATCGATGGAGGTATTACGATTATTTAAAGAAATAGGATATAAACCAAAAAGATCTGTTAGAGTAGTATTATTTATGAATGAAGAAAATGGATTAAGAGGAGGGAAAAAATATGCAGAAGTAGCAAAAGAAAAAGGGGAAAACCATGTTTTTGCTTTGGAAAGTGATGCAGGAGGTTTTACCCCAAGAGGTTTTTCTTTAGATTGTAACATAGATAATTTTAAACAAGTACAAAGTTGGAAACCTCTTTTTGAACCCTATTTAATACACTCTTTTACCAAAGGAGGGAGTGGAGCAGACATTGGACCTCTCAAAAAAGAAGGGATGGTTTTAGCAGGGCTTCGACCAGATTCACAACGTTATTTTGATTATCATCACGCAAAAAATGATACTTTTGATGCAGTAAACAAACGCGAACTAGAACTAGGAGCAGCAACCATGGCTAGTTTTATGTATCTTTTTGATAAATACGGTGTGAAATAAATATAATACCTGCTATCAAAGCTTTTTCACAAAAAAATATTAAACATCATAATAGATAAAGAATAATAATAATTAATACTCTGGTTACCTTAAAATTATACAATCATGACATTTAAAAAATCAATATATAGTATCGCAGTTCTGGCGATAGTAGCTTTAGGATCTTGTACAGATAAAAAGAAAGAAGATCAAAATACAGTTAAAAACGAAACAGAGCAAAAAGTAAGCTCTGATGTGGATACACAAACTACAGAAATTACCGAAGCAGAAAAAAGAAGACTAGATAGCATACGGCAAGTAAAGGAACATGGACATGCACATTAATTAAAATTATTTCATGTTCAAAAAAACAGCAACGCTCCCTGTGTTTATTATATTATGTTTTGTCTCTACACTTCTATATGCACATGGTGTAGACGATGAAACACAATCTTTCTTACTAGGAAACAAAGGTATTGCTTTTGGTCCATTTCTTTATATTGGAGCAAAACACATGATTACAGGATACGATCATTTACTTTTTTTAGTAGGCGTTATTTTCTTTTTATATAAGCCAAAAGAAGTGTTGTTGTATGTAAGCTTTTTTACAATTGGGCATAGTGCAACATTACTATTAGGAGTAATGGCAGATATTAATATAAATGCATATCTGATAGATGCTATAATTGCGTTGTCAATTGTATATAAAGGATTTGATAATCTGGGAGGGTTTAAACAGTTTTTTGGCAAACAACCAGACACAAAATTAGCGGTATTAATTTTTGGACTGTTTCATGGTTTTGGATTAGCAACCAAATTACAAGAGTTTAAATTTGATAAAGAAGGGCTTTTTGTAAATCTTTTAGGGTTTAATTTAGGAATAGAAATAGGACAATTTTTAGCCTTGGGCTTAGTCCTGTTAATTATAAATGTTTGGAGGAGATACGATAGTTATGTTAAGTTTTCTAATCTAACAAATATGCTGCTTATGGCAGCAGGTTTTCTTTTGCTGGGTTTTCAATTAACAGGTTACTTTATTGCTTAATATAAAATTAGTATGACAACACAGGATAAGCCAGTGATGAGTAAAAAACAATTAATAAAATCGGTATGTGTAGCATTAGTTATTGGTGCCGTTGTATTAATAACGGCTGTTTTGCCTGCCGAGTATAATATAGATCCATTAGGAACAGGAAAACTGTTTGGGTTTAGTAAACTATATGTAGAAGACGGAGGTTCAAAAATTAAAGAAGATGATCTGGGAGAAGTTCAATTAAATTTTAAAAAATTAAAACTAGAAAAACTAGGATCGCCAATAAATGTTCCCAAACCTACAGAAGCAGATAACGCGCCACCATTAGAACAATATACAGAACAAAAAGATACCGTTTTTGTAGAAATTCCCGCAGGAAAAGGAATAGAATATAAATTTAAAGCATTAAAATATGGTAGCGTAAAATATGAATGGGCTACCGCAAATAATACGGTTGTTTATATTGATTTTCATGGAGAAGTTAAACAAGATAACCCTCCTGAAAATGTGTTTTATGAAAGTTATACACTAGCCTATTCTAACAATATGGCAGGAACATTAACAGTTCCTTTTGAAGGGAAGCATGGTTGGTATTTTAGAAACGATACCAAAAAAGATGTTATGGTTACCTTGGTACTTAAAGGGCAATATAAATTGTTTGATAAGTAATAGCATCGTATTAGTGATTAAAATTACCATCACAAAATTTCTAAAATATTTCTCGTTCAGCAAAAAAATAAATATAAAGTTAAATATACAATAAGAACCATTTAGTTTATTATGGTTCTAATACCTTTGCGACTTTAAAATTGTAAAATGGTACAAAACTACACTAAAGAGTTTCGATATAATCTAAAACTAGCTGCACCAGTAATATTAGGTATGCTTGGTCATACATTTGTTGGGCTGGTAGATAATGTTATGGTAGGGCAACTGGGTACTGCAGAATTGGCAGCAGTGTCTTTAGGAAACAGCTTTATGTTTATAGCAATGTCTTTGGGGATAGGTTTTTCTACAGCAATAACCCCATTAGTAGCAGAAGCAGATGGAGAAAATAATTTTAAAAGCGGTAAATCAGTATATAAACACGGTTTGTTTTTGTGCACTACCATAGGAATAGTGTTATTTTTAGCTATTCTGGCAGCAAAACCATTAATGTATTTAATGAAACAACCTCCAGAAGTTGTAGAGTTGGCAATACCATATCTGGACTTAGTAGCCTTTTCTTTGATTCCATTGGTAAGTTTTCAAGCTCTAAAACAATTTTCTGAAGGCTTATCGATGACTAAATACCCTATGTACGCTACTCTGGTAGCAAATGTGGTCAATATAGTTTTGAATTACTTGTTGATTTTTGGAAAATTTGGCTTCCCGCAAATGGGGATAGTTGGTGCAGCTATAGGGACATTAGCTTCAAGATTTGCAATGGTTGCACTTATGTGGGCTTTTCTTAGGTACAAAGAAAAATCAAAACAATATGTAACCAATATCAAATTTTTTGTTTTAGAAAATAAGAGGATACATAAAATAGTATCACTTGGGTTTCCATCAGCACTACAAATGTTTTTTGAAGTAGCAATTTTTACAGCAGCTATATGGTTGTCAGGAATTTTAGGTAAAAACCCGCAAGCAGCAAATCAAATAGCATTAAACCTTGCCTCGATGACTTTTATGGTCGCAATGGGATTAAGTGTTGCAGCTATGGTTAGAGTAGGTAATCAAAAAGGACTCCAACACTTTAAAGATTTACGAAGAATTGCAATTTCTATATTTTTACTTACTTTTTTATTAGAAGTCATTTTTGCTGTATTTTTCATTTTGTTTAATGAAATGTTGCCTAAAATATATTTAGATGTAAAGGATGTAGAAAATCTGGTTGACAATACAGAAGTGATTACTATTGCAGCAGAATTATTAATTATTGCAGCATTATTTCAAATTTCAGACGGGATACAAGTTACAGTACTAGGGGCTTTAAGAGGATTGCAAGATGTTAAAATACCAACATTTATTACATTTATAGCATATTGGGTAGTAGGTTTTCCTATTAGTTATTATTTAGGATTGTATACCGAATACAAAAACTCTGGAATTTGGATTGGTTTATTAGCAGGTTTAACGGTTTCTGCAGTATTACTCTATATTAGATTTGATTATTTGACCAAGAAACTGATTAAAAAAAATAGAAATGAAAACTCGTATAGATAGTAGTGTTATCAAGTGGTTTGTTATAATTTGTTAAATAAAAACAGATACCGGATACCATTTTTGCAGTTATTGCGTTTATTTGGTATTAACTAATAATTAACTATCTTTCCAAAAAAACAGAATACAAAAATGAAAGTCCCAAACTCTAAATTTTGTCTACTGCTTGTTGCATTTTTCTTACTGGTAACACAAAGTAGTATAAGTCAAAACTTTGTGCATAGTATAAATGAAAACCTTGTTCCTAATCCAAGTTTTGAAGCCACTAATGTAGCTATAGCCAGATTGGATATGGAGATGCAAAATTTCGGAATCATAAAAGATTGGAAATCAGCCATTAACTCTCCTGATGCATACCATCCAAGATTAAAAGATATTAGGTTTATACATAAAGCACCTAATTTTTTAAAACAGTTTGGAGAACAGGAGCCAAGAACAGGAGAAGGTAAAGTAGGAATGTATATTGCAGGAGGCGCTTATAAAGAAGGGGTTACTGCTAAATTAAAGAAACCACTAATTAAAGGGAGATATTATTATTACCACATGTATGTTTCTTTGGCCGAAGGGATTTCTAATTCCTGTACTTCATCTATAGGATCCTATTTTACTGCCAGAGCTCCCAAAATAACAAGTACCTCAAAATTTCCTTTAAATATCGAATCTTCAAAAATAATATGTGATACCAAAAACTGGACAAAAGTTTGTGGAGTATACAGAGCAAAAGGAACAGAAAAATATATATCCCTGGGATACTTTTCAGACAGCCCAAAAGGAAAATCGATAAAAGGAGAGGAGTTTGATGCCGCTTATTATTTTGTTGATGATGTATTACTAATGGAGATGAGAGACCCTAAAAATTTGGTATCTAGCCAGATTTGTGATATGGCTCTTGATTTTCTTCCTATAGAGTTTTTGGTAGGAGAAAGCGAAGCCTATAAAGAAATCCAAAAAGCATTAGATTCTTATATCCAATATGTAACTATATTTAAAGTAAATAAAGTTAAAATTGTAGGTCATGCAGACGATGCAGGTTCAGATTTTGAAAATGAGATTATGTCTGCTATGAGAGCAAGCAATGTAAAAAAATATTTTATAGAAAAAGGTATAGACGAATCTTTAATCGAAGTAATAGGTTTAGGTAATACAGAGCCTATAGTTACTAAAAACTCTAATCTGGATCCGGAATCTAATAATAGAGTAGAAATTAAGATAGAATAATTACAAGGCAATAATTTTGCTGATTTTACCTAAAAAAGATAGTATCTTTGGGGCTTTATAATTTTAAGCACCTATTATGAGCTTTCCAAAATTTTTATTGGGAGATAACACAGATTTTCCAGATGCCATTTTTGTAATTCATACAGAATTTCCTAGATTTATCATCAATCTGGAGAATGATGAAGTAGAATGGTTAGAAGAGTTTGATAAAAGTGAAGAAAAAGAACTTTTAGAAGAAGCAGAAAATCTTTTTCAGGCTGCCAATGATTTTTATGATCGGGAGATAGAGCGTTACGAAGATTAAAATATATAACAATAATGGACGAACTTGTACAACTAGATAAAGATCTTTTTTTATTCCTTAATAATCTGGGAGTTCCTGCATGGGATGGATTTTGGTTGTTTATGACAGAAAAATTGTATCAAATCCCATTGTATGCGGTGTTGTTATTGTTTTTTTATAAATATTTTGGAATAAGAGGAACCATTATTACATTGATTGTTGTGGCGTTATTGATTACTGCTACAGATCAGCTATCTAACTTGTTTAAGAATGTATTATTTATGAGACCAAGACCTTGTCGGGCCGATGGGGTTTCTGAATTTACACGTTTTATCGCAGAGCGATGCGGGCGATATGGGTATTTTTCTGGTCATGCAGCAAGTTCTATGGCGTTAGCCTTTTTTACAGGTCTAACTTTAAGAAAACATCTAAAATATATTTTTCCGTTTATGGTAATCTGGTCTATTATTGTAAGCTATAGCAGGATATATATAGGAGTGCATTATCCGGGAGATATTATTACTGGTATGGTAATAGGAATTTTATTAGGATTTGGAGCATTTAAACTGCATACATTTTTGATAAACAAATATGGAAAAACCAACCTTTAATAAACTCTTTTAAAGGAGTATCTCTATCTTGTAGTTTTACCAAATTTTTTGTTTTTCTTCTTTTTCCCGAAGATACGTTTCAAAAAATTATCTCTTTTTTCAGGTTTACAATTCAAGTCTTTCAGGACGTTTTCAGGAGTTTCTTCAAATTTACTTTTGGTAATAGGATCAAAAGTGCTATCCAGATTCATTTTTTGATATAATTTCGCGAATATGGGTAAAGCTGTATTAGCTCCTTGTCCTAAAGCAGTAGTTTTAAAACCAATATTGTAATTATCATTACCTACCCAGGTAACAGTAACCAAATTAGGTGTAATACCAACAAACCACCCATCTTTATTATCTTGTGTAGTTCCTGTTTTTCCTGCAATTTCATTTTGCAGTTTATAAGATGTTTTAAGTCTGGATGCAGTACCATTTTTTACAGTGGATTTCATCATTTCTAAAAGCACTTGCCTTGTATATTCGCTATAAGCAGGCTTTTCTGTAATTTCAGGTTGAAAAGAAGCGATAAGATTACCGTTTTTATCTTCTATTTTAGAAATATAAAAAGGTTTTACTGCTTTACCATTATTTACATAACTGGCATAAGCTCCAGCTAATTCATTTAATTTAATGCCATCTGTACCCAATGCCATAGCAGGTTTTTCAGATAATTCAGTTTCGATTCCTAATTTTCTTACTTGTTCTACAACTTTAGGTATTCCTACTTCGTTTAATACTTTTACGGCTATAGTATTTACAGAGGTACTTAGAGCTTTTTCTAAAGTAAAATTAAGATAAGGATCTTCTTCTTTTGAAGAATTTTTTGGAGTCCAGTTATCCAGATCCGTATAAGTGATCTCTTTAGTAGAAAAATAAGTACAAGGTTTCATGCCGTTTTCTATAGCAGCAGTATATACAAATGGTTTAAAAGTAGATCCTACTTGTCGTTCACTTTGCGAAACATGATCATATTTAAAATACCGGTAATCAATTCCTCCCAGATAAGCTTGTACAGCCCCAGTCGTTGGCTCTATAGCAATCATTCCTGCGTTTAGAAACTTTAAATAATGTCGTATGCTATCTAAGGAAGATGTGTTTTTAGTAACATTACCATCCCATTCAAACAACTCCATATCTTTTTTAGAAGAAAGAGAATCTTCTATTTGGGATTCGCTTAATCCTTGTTGTTTATAGAAATCATAAATAGTAAGGTTTTTTGTAGCACTTTTAACCAAGTCCGGATTATTTTTCCATGGAGCATTTTTACCAAAGGATTTTTCATATTCTTTTTGTAGAACCGGCATGTGTTCTTTTAGAGCTTCCTCTGCCAAGGATTGTATTTTATAATCAAGGGTAGTATAAACAATCAAACCATCTTTATAAATATCATAAGCTGTACTGTCTTCTTTTTTATATTTTGTTAAGACTTTTATAAGCTCTTTTTTTACTTCTTCTCTAAAATAAGGAGCTAATCCAAGATCATGATTAAAGTGTTGGTAATTAAGGTAAATAGGTTGATTCATGGTTTGGTTAGAGCGATTTGCACTAATGTAACCGTATTTTACCATTTGCTGTAAAACGACATCTCTTCTTAGTTGGCTTCTTTCGGGAAAAAGTCTTGGATTGAAGCTGTGGTTGGCTTTTAATGTCCCAATAAGGGTAGCGGCCTCAGATAAGGTTAATTGTTGTGTGGTTTTATTAAAGAACTTTTGTGCCGCGCTCTCAATACCATACGTATTGTCAGAAAACGGAACTGTATTAAAATACAAAGTAAGAATCTCTTTTTTAGAATAGATTTCTTCTATCCTTTTTGCAATAAAAGATTCTTTTAGTTTATTGATTACAGTACTGAAAACCAGATACTTTTTTCTTCCGAAAAGATTTTTTGCCAATTGTAAAGAAATTGTGCTACCTCCTCCGGAAGACTTGTCACGAAGTAGGATAGTTTTAAAAAAAACTCGTAAAAGACTAGTGTTGTCTATACCATTATGGCTATAAAAACGAACGTCTTCTGTGGCAATAAGTGCATCGATTAAATGTTTGGGTAAATCTTCATAGGGTATGGGTTGCCTGTCGTAAATATAATATTTACCAATCATACGACCATTTTTGTCTAATACCTGTGTAGCTTCATATTGTTTTAAAGCACTTAATTCTTCTTTGTTAGGTAGTTTCCCCCAAAAACCAAAATAGATACTGGCATAAAAACAGGTGCCTAAGAAAATGAGTCCGCCTAGTAAAAATAAAGGCCATTTAACCCATTTTTTTTGTAATATTTTCTTAATCATAATTATAATACCGAAATAGATAACGTCTAAAATCAAATAATATTTGTGTGAGTTGGCATTCAGACATTTTTAATAATCTCAAAAAACAATACAACCACAAATATAGAAATAGAAAAAAATGTAAAATATACACAGTTATTGTTTTTTGAATTATTGTTTTAGTGCGTTGATATCTTGCTTGGCATTTTTTGAGAAGATACCCCCATGTAAAATATGTTTTGTAAAATCCAATATTTTTTGATAGTTCTTGTTCTTTATAAAGGTAAACATACTTGATATTGTTAGGGCTCAAGAAAAGAAGAAGTATAAGGGAAGGAATAGAACAATAATTCCTGTAGTACAATTTAACTTTAAAATGGCACTAATAAACTACTTCTTTTCTCATCTGTTCTTTATTAAAAAAAGAACTATAGATTATACTCGGGTTTAGCTCAGTACAAATGCTGTGCTTGATGATATATCAAGTCTGAGGTAAGTGTTTTGTGTTGAATACTAGCTATGTATGATAAAAATTGTGTTGTATAAGATTATAATACTTTGAACGGTTTGGGAAGAAGGTTTTTTATAATTTAGAAAATAAAAAAATAGTGCACTTTTTTTTGTCAATATCTCAAAGTCTCATTTTTTTTGTTTAGAATTGCAATAGTATATAGCTGGACATTATGACAAGTGTTTTTAGATTCGGAGTCTTGAGTGGTAGGAAGTTACATTCAGGTATGGCTTATTGGATAAACCCCCGAAATTTAGATTTTACTTCTGTTTTTACTATTGTATCGAGTCAACATGACTATTTTTTCTTGCCAACCACTTGTAAGTTGATAAGGATTTGATATTTATTATTATTTAGTTTGGATATCTGATATCTTTTTTCTAACACTTTTAAGTATATATAATAATAATGAATATAAAATACATAGATCTAATCGATCAAACATACTATTTCCCACAAGAAGAATTTGACTTACATAACAATAAACTATCCTTTCATGGCATAGATTTAATGGGGCTTGTAGAAAAATATGGAGCTCCTTTAAAATTTACATACTTACCCCGAATCACAGAGAATATCAATAGGGCAAAAAAATGGTTTAATGCATCTATTGATAAAAATAATTACCAAGGCTCATACCATTACTGCTATTGTACCAAGAGCTCACATTTTGAACATGTGCTGAACGAGGTTCTTAATAATGATGTTCATATTGAAACATCCTCTGCTTTTGATGTGGATATTGTAGAAAGACTAAAGAAAAAAGGAAAAATATCCAACGATACCTTTATACTTTGTAATGGTTTTAAAAGAGATCAGTATATAACCAACATAGCAAGGTTGATCAATAACGGACACCGTAATTGTATTCCTATAATTGATAATTATGAGGAAATTAACCTGCTTACAGAAGAAATAAAAGGTAAGTTTAAAATTGGGATAAGAATAGCTTCAGAAGAAGAACCTAAATTCGAATTTTATACTTCTCGCTTAGGGATAGGATATAAAAATATCGTCCCATTTTTTAATAAACAGATAAAAGATAATAAAAAAGTAGAGCTAAAAATGCTTCACTTTTTTATTAACACAGGGATTCGCGATACAGCATATTATTGGAACGAATTGTTAAAGTGTTTAAAAGTATATGTGCAACTTAAAAAAGTATGCCCGACTCTAGACAGTTTAAATATAGGAGGAGGTTTTCCAATCAAAAATTCCCTTGCATTTAACTATGATTATCAATATATGATTGATGAAATCATAAATCAGATTAATCTTGCATGCCAGGAAGCAAATGTCCCAGTGCCCGATATATTTACAGAATTTGGAAGCTTTACTGTGGGCGAAAGCGGAGGGGCTATTTACGAAATTTTGTATCAGAAACAGCAAAATGATAGAGAAAAATGGAACATGATCGATTCTTCTTTTATTACAACTTTGCCCGATACATGGGCAATAAACAGACGTTTTGTTATGCTGGCAATAAACAGATGGAATGATGAGTATGAGAGGGTGTTATTAGGAGGTTTGACTTGTGATAGTGATGATTATTACAATAGCGAACAAAACATGAATGCTATATATTTGCCTAAATACAGAAAGGATAAACCTTTGTATATTGGCTTTTTTAATACAGGAGCATACCAGGAAACAATAGGCGGGTTTGGAGGATTACAACATTGTTTGATCCCTCAGCCAAAACATATTTTGATAGATAGAGATAAAAGTGGTAATTTAACAACACATTTGTTCAGTGAACAACAAAAAAGCGAAGATTTATTACAAATATTAGGTTATAATGGAAACTAATAATTATGCGGGTATTCCCGACAAACATGCTAAATTAGATAATGCCAAAGTGGTTTTAATCCCTGTTCCTTATGATGGAACAAGTACTTGGCAAAAAGGAGCCGACAAAGGCCCTGAAGCGTTTTTGGAAGCTTCAAAAAACATGGAATTGTATGATATAGAAACAGATACCGAAGTGTATAAGCAAGGGGTGTTTCTTACAGATCCAATTACAGAAAACAGATCCCCGGAGGCTATGGTGGATGCTGTTCATGAAATAACCAAAAAATACATCAAAAGAAACAAGTTTGTAACTGTTTTTGGAGGAGAGCATTCAATTTCGATAGGAACTATTCGCGCATTTGATGAATGTTTTGATAACCTTACTGTGTTACATATCGATGCTCATGCCGATTTAAGATCCGAATACGAAGGAACAAAATGTAATCACGCATGCGCAGTATATGAAGCAAGTCAAAAAACAAATTTGATTCAAGTTGGAATCCGCAGTATGGATGTGCTGGAAAGAAGTGTAATGAATGAGGATAAAACCTACTTTGCACATGATATGGTAACAGATGAATATTGGATGGATAATGCTATCGATCAGATGACAGATAATGTTTTTATAACATTTGATTTAGATGCATTTGATCCTTCTATATTACCTTCAACAGGAACTCCGGAGCCAGGAGGTTTATTTTGGTATGAAACATTAGAGTTTTTGAAAGAAGTTTTTAAAGAAAAAAATGTAGTAGGTTTTGATATAGTAGAACTTTGCCCTAATAAAATAGATAAATCTTCTGATTTTTTGGCAGCAAAACTATATTATAAAATGCTGAGCTATAAGTTTATGGGGCAAAAAGTAGATCAGGAATATGAAGGTGCTCAAACAGAAAAAGACTCTTCAAAAACTAAGAAATTAAATTTATACGATGACGAAAACTAAAGGACCTATATCAGATTTTATCCAAAAATACTACTTGCATTTTAATGCAGCAGCATTAGTAGATGCAGCAAAAGGGTATGAGGATCAACTTGATAATGGTGCTAAAATGCTGGTGTCTCTTGCAGGAGCAATGAGTACAGCCGAGTTAGGAAAAATATTTGCAGAAGTTATCCGGCAGGATAAAGTAGATATTATATCTTGTACCGGGGCTAATCTTGAAGAAGATATAATGAATCTTGTTGCCCATTCACATTATAAACGTGTACCTAATTATAGGGACCTTACTCCAAAACAAGAATGGGAGCTGCTGGAACAAGGATTAAACCGAGTAACAGATACTTGTATCCCCGAAGAAGAAGCTTTTAGAAGGTTACAAAAACATATCTTTAAAATCTGGAAAGATGCCGAAGAAAAAGGAGAACGGTATTTTCCTCACGAATTTATGTATAAGCTTTTACTTTCAGGAGTTTTGGAAGAATATTATGAAATAGACATTAAAGATTCCTGGATGTATGCTGCGGCAGTAAAAAATTTGCCAATAGTAGTACCTGGTTGGGAGGATAGTACTATGGGAAATATATTCGCTTCTTATGTTTTAAAAGGAGAATTACAAGCCAGTACGATGAAATCAGGAATAGAATATATGACTTTTCTTGCCGATTGGTATACCGATAATTCAGAAAATGGGATAGGGTTTTTTCAAATAGGAGGAGGGATAGCAGGAGATTTTCCTATATGTGTGGTGCCTATGTTGTATCAGGATATGGAAAGAACAGATACTCCGTTTTGGAGTTATTTTTGTCAGATATCAGACTCTACAACAAGTTATGGATCTTATTCTGGAGCTGTGCCTAATGAGAAAATTACTTGGGGCAAGTTAGATATAGATACTCCCAAGTTTATAATAGAAAGTGATGCAACTATAGTTGCACCTCTATTATTTGCCTATTTGTTAGATATGTAAAAAATAAACTTATAAAACCTACTAACCCATGAGAAGAGTTATAGTTGACTACAAAAAGTTAAACAAAGACATTTTAAATCTTCTGGTAGAGAAATTCCCAGATGGATATGAAGACCGCGATATTATAGCATTCAAAAATCAGCACAACGAAACTATTGAAGCTGTTGAAGTAAGGACAGAAGATACTATTTATCTTGTAAAGATTAGTAAACGCCTTGCAGATACTATGCAAAGTTTTGATGACGATGACGATGATGATACAACACCAGATGCAGATATTCCTGAAGGAGTAGAAGGAGATGGTGATGAAGATGATATGGATTAAGATAAAAAGAAACATTATTATCCAATAACCTATTCAGTATCAAAACGGATAAAGTTTAAAAATAAAAAAGGGTGTTTGACTTTTCAGAGACCCTTTTTTTATTTTTAAACCTTTCTATAAAATCCTTATAGTAATAGTTGATTTTTAATAAATTATATAAAACAGTTTTGATTCCTTATTAAGGAGGGGATTATTTCAGGACTTGTCTCGAATACAAAACATATTTTTTTGAAGCATATCTTGTGAACTTGCCATGGGCTTGTTGGTTTCAGGGATAATATTTAGGAAGAAGAGCTTAATTTTAATAAATATCTGGCGGCAGCAAAAGGGGTTATTTTGTGCTGTTGTACCGCCTTGATTTGTTCCTCTAATTCAGCTTTAACTTTTGAGTGGTTATAAAAAGAACTTTTTAATTGTTCTTCTATTGTTTGCAGTAACCAAAATTTATTTTGTTTGATTCTGTTTTCTTCAAAAAAGCCATTTTCAAAAGTGGTGCTAAGGTATCTAAGTATTAGTTCCCATATTTCTTCTATCCCTGTACCTTCTATAGCGCTGCATGTTAATACTTCTGGAATCCAGCTATTTTGTGCAAGTGGATATAAATGTAATGCTTTCTTAAATTGATTTTTGGCTTTTTGAGCATGTAAAACATTGTCCCCGTCTGCTTTATTGATAACCAAAGCATCAGCCATCTCTATAATACCTCGTTTTATTCCTTGTAGTTCATCGCCAGCACCAGCAAGTTGTAGTAACAAAAAAAAGTCAACCATGCTATGTACAGCCGTTTCACTTTGTCCTACACCCACCGTTTCTATTATTATAACATCATACCCGGCTGCTTCACAAAGGATAATAGATTCCCGTGTTTTTTGAGCTACTCCTCCCAAAGATTTTCCCGAAGGAGAAGGCCGTATAAAAGCATGAGTAGATTTAACCAGAGATTCCATTCTTGTTTTATCTCCAAGAATACTGCCATGAGATATCGTACTGCTTGGATCTACAGCCAAAACCGCCACTTTTTTTCCTTTTTGAATTAGCAGATTCCCCAATGCTTCGATAAATGTACTTTTTCCTGCACCAGGAACTCCTGTTATTCCTATTCTAATAGAATTATTAGCGTATGGAAGGCATTTTTCGACAAGTTGTTGCGCTTTTTCTATATGGTTTTCCTGAGTGCTCTCAATTAACGTAATGCCTCTGCTTAATGCAGCAGTATTTTTAGCAATTATCGAATTAAAAACAGGAGTAATAGAAATTTCCTTTTTCTGTAATTTTTTAAAACGATTAATAGATGAAAAACTCGTGTTTAAAGGAGCTTTAGAAGAGGGGTTGTTATATGAAGAAGAATCTTTTGACACAGAATAGCTTTATAGCAAAGTTATAAATTCCTTTTTATAAACACACAAATAATATATATTCCTATATTTTGATTGGTACAGCAATAGCTGTTCTGTCCCATGCCATATATAGCAAGGTAAAATTATTTGCATCTTCAAAGTATATAGAAAATTGTTCTACTATATTTACAAGAGGCAGAACAGGAACTTCTATAACGAGATTGTCAAACAAAGGATCTCGTTTTGCAGTGCCATCCATGTATACACCCCAATCATATTTTTTACTATTAAAAATTACTTTCCATGATTTTGTATTTGGTATAGTCCATAAGGTGTATGTCCCGGCTTTAAGAATAGTGCCGTCCACCATAATATTTTTTGTTGTAGAAAAGGTAGTAGCCTCATTAGCCCCTGTTCTCCAAACCTCGTTATAGGGAACCAAAGAGCCAAATATGTCTCTGTCTTTTTTATATGGCCTGTTGTAGAATATCGTAAAAGTAGCATCTTTAACAGTATGAGTTATTGTTTCTTCCGGACTATGCTTTTTGGTCCCCTGTTTCATGAAGAACATTCCAATCCCGCCAATTGTTATTAGACCTAATAAAATGAATGTTATTTGTTTTAAAAGCTTAGGCATAATAATTTTTTTAGTTTATTAATATAATTCTTTTTAGAAGTTAAATCTATACTTTGACTATTGTAAAAATAAAGGAAAACAAAAAGAATTATAAATAAAAAAAAGGATAAAAGCTTTAAATTTATCAATCCTTTATTGAAGGTTTTATTTCCCCGTGATCTTGCTTTTGAATAGTTGATTTATTTGATATGCAGATGTTTATTATTTAATTTTATTTTTTTTGTATATGATTTTGCAACAAGTAATATATATATACGTCTATATATATGTACACGATTTTGAAAGTTTTTTAAAAAATATCACTAACCAAAAGTTAAGAAAGTTTGTTACAAAGCGAGCTAATAGAGCAATGTAGGGTTAACGATCGTAGAGCGCAGATGAAACTCTATAATAAATACTGTGATGGTATGTATTATGTAGCGTTGCGTTTTCTTAAAGATCCGTTTGAGGCAGAGGAGGCTATGCAGGAATCCTTTATCAAGGCTTTTGCAAAACTTCACCAATTTACAGGAGATGTAACTTTTGGAGCATGGCTTAAGCGAATAGTAATTAATAAAAGTATTGATATGCTTAAGGCAAAAAAAATGAATATGATTGCCATTAATGAGCAAGTTATGGCAACTGTGGATGAGCAGGAAGATTGGTCAGTTTCAGACTCTGTTACTGTAGACGAGGTGAAAAAAGAAATAGAAAAATTACCAGAGAAATATAAATATGCAGTTATGTTATTTTTAATAGAAGGGTATGATCATAATGAGATTAGTGAAATATTGGATATTACTCCGGTTTCATCAAGAACATTAGTACACAGAGGAAAAAAACAGCTACAGGAACAATTAAAATATTTGAATGATGGCACAGGATATTAGAGAGTTATTAAAACAGGATAAGCAGATTCCTTCGGGTCAAATACAAGAAGGTCATCAGCAGCGGTTCATGTCTCGATTAGAAAAAGAACTACCACAAAAAACACAAAGTTTTAAATACCATTGGCTTAATATTGCCGCAAGTATTGTCGTTATGATTTCTGTTTCTTTATTTACATACAATCAATTTAATGCCAATACCTCTAAGGATGCTCAAATTGTAGACGTAGATAATGCAACAGTAAAAAACTCGTCAGTTATTTTATCAAAACAATCCTCTCCTTTGGCAGAAATATCTCCAGAATATCAAGAGGTAGAGAATAATATACTTACAAGTATAAAATTTCAATTATCAAAAATCACAATCGATGATAATAATAGAGAGTTGGTAGATAGCTTTAAAACCCGATTGGATAATTTGGATAAAGAATATCAACGACTCAATAAAGAATTAATAGAAGTAGGGCCAAATGTACAAAGTGTAGAGGCTATGATGGAAAATCTAACAATTAGACTATCCCTCTTAAACAGATTAAAAGATAAATTAAAAGAATTAGAGCAAATAGAAAACGAAAATTATAATGAAGTACAAGCTTAATATTTTTACGCTTAGTGTACTGTGCTATACAGGAATGTTTGCACAGGAAAAACAAAATAAGTTAAGCGAAAAACTTGCTGTGGATAATGACGTTACCGTAAACCTTAATACAAGTCATACTAATATTGTTTTTGAAACCTGGAACAAAAATACAGTATCCGTAGAAGCTTATTTGGAAGGAGATCCCTTAGATGAAAACAATAAGCGTGTATTAGATAGTTGGCAAGTAAATGTAAATGGGGATAACAGAGAGGTAACTATCAATTCTACTGCGGGTAATTTATGGAGTAGAGATATTACTGCATCCACTATTGATAAAAACAGAAATCTGCAAGAGTTAAAAGCGTTAGGCCCTGCCATTACAAATATGCTAGGTCCTCTAATGGAGAATATTGCTAAAAACCCTATGCCTAATGCCCTCTCTGAAAATAATACTAGTGTTAATTATGGTAACTCTTCATTTAAAGAAAAAGATGAAAAATATATTCAACAATGGGAAAGTCAGATACGCGAAAAATTTAAAGAAGATATAGGTATAGGTGAGAAAAACCAGAAATGGGTAAAAACACCAGAAAAAAAGATGGAAATTCGTCTGGAAACATGGGGCGAACAATATGGAAAACAAATGGATGCCTGGGCATCACAATTGATAAAAGATATACAAAGCCAACAAAGTGGTTTAACAAATGTTACAGTATATCACTATAGTTCTAATAAGATAAATAGTAATTCTACCAGTGTAAAAACCATTAAAATACAAATACCATCAAAAGCTAAATTAAGACTTAATATCAGACATGGAGATGTGCAGTTAGCCGATAAATCCAACAACGTAAAAGCATCATTGTCTCATACCAAACTATCTGCTAATATTATAGATGGCGATCAGACCTATATTAAAGCATCTTATTCCCCAGTATTTGTTCGCCAATGGAATAACGGAAGATTGGTTATAAATTATGTGAAAAACTGTAGAATACAAAAGGCAAAAAATCTAATTGTAAATGCAGATTCCAGCAATGTCTTTATTCAACAACTTGATGAAAATGGAGCCATTTCTGCAAGTTTTGGAGTAATTACCGTTGCTAACTTAGGAGAGTCTTTTTCTACATTGGATTTGGTGGTGCAGAATAGCGATTTTAAACTTAATCTGCCAAAGACGGCCTTTAATTTATCTTATAATGGAGCACAGAGTATAATCTCTTTGCCTAAAACAATGGAAGTAAGTACAAGGAAAAATTTTGGGAATGTTCTTGTTAATGGATTTCAAAATACCCGAAGTACAGATAAAATGATTACCATTAATGCTAAATATAGCGAGGTAGTGTTAAATAATAAATAATTTTTTTCGTAGTAATGTAGTGTTAATTATAGGAAGAGGGTGTCTGAAAAGTCAAACACCCTCTTTTTTTGTTATGAATTTTTTAAAAAACCAGCTCTAAAAAAAGGTTTAATAGAAAGAAACACAGCGTTTTTTAGAAATTAGGATTAATATTTCAACTAAATTTTGTCAAAAATTACTTTTTAGCCCCCCCCCTCTTTTTTAATAACATATTTTTTTTATTTTCTTAACATTATAAAAAGGTAAAAACGTAAGAATAGTACAGGTAAGTTCTATTGGTCAGGTGAAAAATGTATTTTATCTGCTTTTTTTGCTTAATTAAAATAGTAAATTATTGTTTATGAGGCGCTTAACGTTTTTTAAAATGCAATTTGTTAATTTTTGTGCTATTTGTCGGAAATCATAATCACTTAATCTAAAAGTCTGGTTTTTAGTTTGTATAACTATAATTAAGTAATATTATTGTATGGGAAAACCGTAGAAAGTAACAAAGCTTTTATTGTAAAGTATACAAAAATGAAATCGATAGCATATTTTTTTAGTCTATTTTTATTCTTAAATAGTTATGCAAATGACTTAAGCCAACCCTTGCAAGTAGAAAAGGAAGGGCTGGTAATAACAGTAGTAGATTTTAAAGAAGGAGATAAGTTAAAATTGTTTGAAGTAGAAAGTGGAGACCATATCTTATCTAAAACTCGCGGACAAATAGATTTAAGCCAATTGCCTATGGGATCGTACTTACTTGAAAATAGTATTGGGGAATCTATAGTTATACAAAGATTAGAAGAAGAGATTACAATAGGAGGAGAAATAACAGATGATGTAGATCAAGATTTTGTAGTAGAACAAGATAGTAAAAGAGTATACATGTCTTCAGAAATTACTGTAGAACAAGAGTATATCCAGTATTATGAAAACGCAGAAACCAATCTTTTGGAAATTATAAGAGAAGGAAATATTGTTACTGTAGTTGATTTTCAGGATGGAGATACAATAAAATTATTTGAAGTAAAAAACACCGTACATGTTTTGTCAAAAACTACAAACCATGTAGATCTTAGCCAATTGCCAACAGGTGTTTATGTTTTGGAAAATAATAAAGGAGAATCTGTTGTAGTAGAGAAGCTTTCAAATAACAATGAACTTGTAGCAGATATGTAGTAAAACTTTACTTTTAGTTATATATAACAAAAAGCCTTTCTTTTATTCGAAAGGCTTTTTGTTTTTGTTCAAATAAGAAAAAGAATCTTTTTAAAAATATTCATTATATAGTTTAAATTGTAAATTAAAATAGCCTTAATATATAATAGGTTATGGTTTTTGCATACCTTTTTAAGAGCACTTATACACTGATAAAAATCATATTTATTAAGCGTGCTCTGAAATACTTTTGCTCTCTGATTAATAGAGGATACTCTATATTCTACAGCTATAGGTAAAAACAATAGCTGATAGTGTTTTTATAATCTCAAATCTATAGAAAAACCAGTGTAACTTTAATAAAACCTATATAAATGAAAAATAAAATGCATAAGAGTAAAATATTGTTAGTGATTTTTACGATTGGATTAGCGTGTTCTGTATCTAATAATATTTATGCCCAGCAAAGCGAAAAATATGGATCGTTGTCGTTTAAAAATGCAATAAATGTTTCTGGTAAACAACGTATGTTTACCCAAAAGATATCTAAAGCATATTTATATTTATTAAATAATGCCAACGATGCACAGGCTAAAAAGGATTTAGCGTCCAGTCAAATAATTTTTGAAGAGCAAAATAGAATCCTTATTCAGAACAGCAAATTTGTAGAAACAAATAATAACCTAAAAATAGTTAATGAGCTATGGAAAAATTTCAAAGACATAGTCGAAACTCAACCAAATTATGATAATGCAAAAAAACTTATAGATACAAACACAGATCTTCTTAAAGCTACCAACGCGGTAGTAGAATCTATTATTTCTGAGTCAAAAAAATCTATTCAGGATATTCAAAGCACTTTGGGTGAATCAAGTATTAATGTAGAGGATCAGTTAGAATTAGAAAGTATAATCAATATATCAGGAAGACAGCGAATGTTGTCACAAAGATTGGCTTTTTACTATTTTGCAAATAGAGTTGAGCTTAAAAATAAAAATTCTGCTCAAATGCTTAACAATGTTTTTCATGAACTGGATGGGGCGCTTAATAAACTATTGGTGTTTAAATTTAATACCCCACAAATTGACGAAAAAATCGGGCTTGCATTTTCTATATGGAATAAAATTAAAAAGGATACATCTAAATTAATGGAACAGAAATTTGAAGAGAAGGAGATGTATGAAATAAGCAATGAGTTGACCAAGGTATTCAATGAAATAACATTATTGTATGAAAAAGTTAATGTCTGAGAACAAGTAATGTTTTACAGTTTTGATCCCCCATCAAAAGTTTAATTTCTCAGGCTTGCCTCAAAAACAAAATATATTTTCATAAACATATTTTTTGACCCTGCTTTGAGGTTTTTGTTTAAAACATAGTGTAATGATATAAAAATCCCCTGATTATTGCAATCAGGGGATTTTGTTGTTTTTAAAATATATTATTTATTATCCAGGTTTTTAGTCATATTAAAACCTGTAAATAACCCAATCCCAGCCATTAAGAAAATAGTACCCGGGTATGCAATATCTTCTTCAACCCCAAGAGTATAGTGAAGAATCCCTGCTATAAAAATCCCTGTCCCTATCCCCATTAACAACAAGGAAATATTTAATATAAAAACCTTCCATATTGGAGTTATTTTTCGGTTTTTATTGCTGTAAAATATAGAAGCATCTGCTCCTTTTTCTATTAATGCCATACGTTCTTTATTTCTGGAAGAAATAAATAAATAATAAATTCCAAAAAATACTCCAAAAATTGCTGGTATTATAATTACTTCTGATCCCATTTTTTTTAGTTTAAAAGGTTATTACTGTTCGTTTTTTAATTAAGACGGCTATGTTTTTTGATTGGTTACAAAAAGTGTAAAAAATAACTTTTAAATTTTGAGCATAACTTTTGTAACCAAAACCTCTGTTATATCGTCCAATATAATAATGAACCATCCATCAGATCAATATTGCATAAATCAAGTTCTTGAAGGGCATGTAAATGCTTTTTCAACCTTGGTAGAGCGCTATCAGGGAGTAGTGTATACAGTAGTGTATCGTATGGTTAAAAATAAAGAACAAGCCGAAGAAATTGCTCAGGACAGTTTTGTTAAGGCGTTTGAATCTTTGAGGTCATATAGGGGGGATGCTAAATTTTCTACCTGGTTATATACAATCGCATACCGTAAAAGTTTGGATGCAATTAAAGCAAACAGAAGAATAAAAACATCAGAGTTTATAGAAGAAATAAAAGAAACAGAAATTGGTAGGGTAGAGGATGCTTTAAGTTATTTGCAAGCCAGGGAAAGGAAAGAAATTATATCCAATAGTATTGTTAAATTACCTGAAGATGAGGCAGCTATTGTGACATTGTATTATTTTGAAGAAAAAAGCATAAAAGAAATTGCAGAAATTGCAGGAATGTCTGCAGATAATGTAAAAATTAAATTATATCGAAGCAGAAAAAAACTATATTCGATACTTAAACATCATGTTTCTACAGAAATAGGTAACAATAATGGAAGAGAAATTTAAAAATATAAAGTATTTGGTGAAAGAGGCAGGTATAGACACTCCTTCTGCAAACTTTTTGGATAAGGTGATGCACGGTGTTGAAAATACCAGAAGTTACAAACAAAAAGCGTATGAACCATTAATATCGGGTAATTTGTGGGTTGTGATTATGTCACTATTGATTTGTTTGGTGTGTTTAGCTTTGTTTTTACCAGATACAGAAAAATCTGTTTTTTCAAAAATTAACTTTTCGATATTAAACAATATAAAAATAGACAATCCTTTTGTGAATTTTAAATTTTACAAAGCGACTTTGTATGGTGTTATATTTCTTGCAATTTTATTTTTGATCCAACTACCTTTTTTAAAAAGAAGAATAGATGAAAATTTTTCCTAATACGATTAAAGATTTATACCAATTTGATTTTTTAATTAACCATAGTCTTTCGATAAACTCAGGGTAAGCTGTTGTATATCAATCTATTTATGGTGTTTTAAGTCTCATCACGAAGCTCTATAGCATAATCCGGATTTAATCATAAAATGCCACATCCAAACTTATTTATTTTTCATCTGTTCTTCAGTAAAAAAAAACATAACCGCTCGGCTCCTTCTTTTTTATTTATAAATCTTTTATGCCATTTCATATTAATTTAGCTATACTTGACCTGGAAGCTAAACAGGTATTGTTAATTTTGCCAGAAAACAAAAAAAAACCTGAGAACTATAAGTTCTCAGGTTTTTTGTAAAAAAAGTATTTTCTATTCGTTCACAATCACCCATTCTCCTTTTTCAATAAAAGGTATGGCTTGTTTGTATTTTACTGTTTTATTTTCACCGCTCATTATATGCTTGATGGTTACTTTATCATTGCGCCCAATTTTTGGTTGTTCACGTACAATTGTTTCGGTGATTTGAGGTTGCCCTTGTGTTTGACCAGCAGCTCTGTTTTGTGCCGCACGCTCATCCATATTAGGTATTTCTTCTTTAGAAGTTTCTAACCTCTCTTTTCTTTGTACTTGTCTAGCTTCAGATATATCTTGAGTATTACCAGTTGGTAGTTCTCCTTTAAATAAAAAGGATATAACATCTTTGTTTACTTCTTCGATCATTGCTTTAAAAAGCTCAAAAGCCTCAAACTTGTAGATCAACAATGGATCTTTTTGTTCATGTACAGCTAGCTGTACACTTTGCTTTAGTTCGTCCATTTTACGAAGATGCGTTTTCCATGCATCATCAATAATGGCCAGAGTAATATTTTTTTCAAAATCAGTAATTAATTGCTTTCCTTCAGATTCATAAGCTTTTTGTAAATCGGTAGCGACATTTATGCTTTTCACACCATCTGTAAATGGTACTAAAATCCTTTCGTATTTACTAGCAGGATCTTCGAATACTTGCTTGATTACAGGATAGGCAGCCTCTGCATTGCGTTTCATTTTGTTCTGATAGTGCTCGTAAGCAACCTTGTATACTTGTCTTGCAATTTTTTGAGAATCCATTTTTTCAAATTCTGTTTCAGAAACAGGACTACTCATAGAAAAGTATCTAATCAGTTCAAACTCAAAGTTTTTGTAATCTTGGGTAGCTTTATTGCCTTCGGTAACTACCTCGATAGTATCATAGATCATATTGGCAATATCTACCCGAAGACGTTCTCCAAACAATGCATGATAACGACGTTTGTACACTACCTCTCTTTGCGCATTCATAACATCGTCATACTCCAGCAATCGTTTACGAACCCCAAAGTTATTTTCCTCTACTTTTTTCTGGGCTCTTTCAATAGATTTAGAGATCATAGAATGTTGAATTACTTCTCCTTCTTTTAATCCCATTCTATCCATCATTTTTGCAATACGTTCAGAACCAAATAAGCGCATCAAATTGTCTTCTAAAGAGACATAAAACTGAGAACTTCCCGGATCTCCTTGACGACCGGCACGACCACGTAATTGTCTGTCAACACGACGAGAATCGTGACGTTCTGTACCTACAATAGCAAGACCACCTGCAGCTTTTACTTCTTCTGTTAGTTTAATATCTGTACCACGTCCTGCCATATTGGTAGCAATGGTAACTACTCCTGGTTTACCAGCTTCAGCCACAATATCGGCTTCTTTTTTATGTAGCTTGGCATTTAAGACGTTGTGAGGTACTTTTCGGATCGTTAACATTCTGCCTAGTAGTTCAGAGATTTCTACAGAGGTAGTACCAATAAGTACAGGTCTTCCTGCACGGGATAACTCTGTTACTTCTTCGATAACAGCATTATATTTTTCACGTTTGGTTTTATATACCAAATCTTCTTTGTCATGTCTGGAAATAGGTCTGTTGGTTGGTATTTCTACTACATCTAGTTTGTATATTTCCCAAAGCTCACCAGCTTCTGTTACGGCAGTACCTGTCATTCCGGATAATTTGCCGTACATACGAAAATAATTTTGAAGCGTTATTGTAGCAAAAGTCTGTGTAGCATCTTCAATCTTTACATTTTCTTTTGCTTCAATAGCTTGGTGCAATCCATCACTATATCGACGACCATCCATAATACGACCTGTCTGTTCGTCAACAATTTTTACCTTATTGTCCATTACCACATATTCCACATCCTTTTCAAATAAAGAGTATGCTTTAAGTAATTGCCTTAGGGTGTGGATACGTTCACTTTTTACACTATAGTCTCTAAACAGGTCTTCTTTTTGCTCTGCTTCTTCTTCTTTGGATAATCCTTGGTTTTCTATTTTGGCAATTTCCATTCCGATTTGTGGTAACACAAAAAAATCAGGATCATCTTTGCCAGAAATATATTCCACACCTTTATCAGTAAGGTCTATTTGATTATTTTTTTCTTCAATAACATAATACAAATCGGCATCTACCTTGTGCATTTCGCGGTTATTGTCCTGCATATAAAAGTTTTCTGTTTTTTGAAGCAAGAGCTTAACCCCTTCTTCACTTAAAAACTTTATTAATGCTTTGTTTTTAGGAATCCCCCGATATACTTGTAATAGTTTAAAACCACCTTCTTTGGTATCCCCTTCTTTGATTAATTTTTTAGCTTCGGCTAAAACAGTAGTAAGGTATTTTTGTTGTACAGATACTATATCTGCAATTTTTGGTTTTAACTCATCAAACTCATGGATATCTCCTTTTGGAATAGGGCCAGAAATAATCAATGGTGTACGGGCATCATCGATTAATACAGAGTCGACCTCATCTATAATAGCATAGTTGTGTGGTCGTTGTACCAAATCTTCAGGAGCATGAGACATATTGTCCCTTAAGTAATCAAAGCCAAACTCATTGTTAGTACCATAAGTAATATCTGCATTGTATGCAGCTCTTCTTTCTATAGAGTTAGGCCTGTGATTATCGATACAATCCACAGTAAGACCATGAAATTGAAAAATAGGAGCCATCCACTCGCTATCACGACGAGCAAGATAATCGTTTACAGTTACTAAGTGAACACCATTACCAGATAAAGCATTAAGATATACAGGAAGTGTTGCAACCAGGGTTTTACCCTCACCCGTTTGCATTTCTGCTACTTTTCCTTCATGTAATGTAATACCACCAACTAATTGCACATCATAATGAACCATGTCCCATTTAACTTCTTTACCAGCAGCATCCCAACTTGTGGACCAAATGGCTTTCTCTCCATTAAGAGTGATATGTTCTCTGGTGCCAGAAAGTTCACGATCATAAGCAGAAGCAGTAACCTCTATAGTATCATTATTTGCAAAACGTTTTGCAGTTTCTTTTACTACAGCAAAAGCCTCTGGAAGTATATCGTTTAAAGCTTTTTCTGTTGCTTCGTAGGCTTCTTCTTTCAACGCATCTATTTGTGAATAGATATCTTCTTTTTTATCAATATCTTCTTCGTTGTTAGCCTCTTGCTTAAGTGTTTCGATTTTGGTATTTATCTCTGCACGTGCTTCGTTTATCCTGTTTTTGAACTCGGTAGTTTTGGCTCTAAGTTCATCATGAGAAATACCTTCAAGTGTTTTCTCCGCTTTTTTGATCAATTCAATCTTTGGTTGAACTTCTTTTATGTCTTTTTTGGATTTATCTCCAACAAATACTTTTAATACAGAATCTAAAATTCCCATAATTTATGGTTGTGTGTTTAGTTAGGTTTAATTTCAAAAACAAAATTAACCGGTCTTTTGCCTGCACAAGATAACCATCAAATCAGGTTCTTGGTTTATACGAGAACCTGATTCGTTATCACAGCCTAACATGATCGTTATACAATGTTTTATGTGCTATTTACGGCACATAAAATTGGCGTAATTTACGCAAAAAAAAAGCCTCTTTCGAGACTTTTAATACTATTTGGTTTTTTAATATTCATCCTCATTCCAAAGATAATCTTCATCTGTAGGATAATCCGGCCATATTTCCTCAATAGAGTCATATGAATCTCCTTCATCTTCAATAGATTGTAGGTTTTCTACAACCTCTAAAGGTGCTCCAGTACGAATTGCATAATCAATTAATTCGTCTTTTGTAGCTGGCCAAGGCGCATCGCTTAAGTAAGATGCTAATTCTAAAGTCCAATACATATATTTACTGGTTTTGTTTTTTGCAAAAATAATTTTTTAGTTTAAAAAGTCAAGTAAAAAATTAATTATTTAAACAATAATTATAAGAACGTGAATTTTTAAGGTTTTTTATACCGATTTTTAAGCAGTTAAACCTTAAGTGTTTTTTTTAGGAATCCACTCAATTTCTTCTGCCTTTAAATCGTGAGACAACTTTCGTGCCAGTACAAAAAGATAGTCAGATAGTCTGTTTAAGTACTGTAATGTTTTTTCTTCAAAAGGAGCTATTTCATACAAAGCAGTAGATAAACGTTCAGCTCTTCGGCATACACAGCGGGCAATATGACAAAATGACACGGCTTGATGTCCTCCTGGCAATACAAAATGTGTCATTGGTGGCAAAGATTCATTCATTCTATCTATTTCTTTTTCTAATAACTCAATATCTTCTATAGAAATTGTAGGGATATTTAATCTTTTTTGCCCATTCTTTAAAATAGCCTTTTCAGGATCTGTAGCCAAAACAGCCCCAACTGTAAAAAGCCCGTTTTGTATATTAATTAAAACCGCTTTGCTAAGGTTATCAATTTTTTGATCTCTAATAAGCCCTATGTGCGAATTTAGCTCATCAACAGTACCATAACTATCTATTCTGATATGATGTTTAGGTACTCTAGTGCCACCAAATAGTGCAGTAGTTCCTTTGTCTCCAGTTTTTGTATATATCTTCATTATTGCTATTTTTTTTTCTTTAAATAGTTTTTCCTGAAATTTCGGGTATCCCGATTATACAACTTATTTTTATTTCGTTTAGTATTCCAGGATACCGTAGCAAAAAGGATTGCAATGGCAATTACCATAAAAATAAGTTGAGTTTCTTCTGAAAGGCTATCAAACATTACTTTGCTTTTGAAGTAAAAGTAATAAAATAGTAGAGAGTTTTGAAAGGAATACTGTTTAAGAGGATATAAATAGGGGAGACTTATTCAGGTTGTCGTATTGTTTTTAAGAAAACACAAGGTGTTTAAACAATCAAAAATATAGTACATTTGTTGCGTTATGGAATTTTCTTCAAAATTATTAGAAAATGCTGTTTATGAAATGTCTCAGTTACCGGGGATAGGAAAACGAACAGCACTGCGATTAGTATTACATTTACTAAGACAACCAGAAGCTCAAACGCAACATTTGGTCAATGCGTTAGGAACATTGCGTAAAGAAATCAAGTTTTGTAAAGTTTGCCATAATATTAGTGATATGGATACTTGTGAGATTTGTAGTAATCCAATTCGAAACCGTAAAATTATTTGTGTTGTAGAAGATATTAGGGATGTAATGGCAATAGAAAGCACCGGGCAATACAGGGGATTATATCATGTGTTAGGAGGGAAAATAAGCCCATTGGATGGTGTTGGGCCACAAGAGTTATATATTAATTCTTTGATTGAAAAGGCTAAATCTGGTACTGTCGAAGAGTTAATATTTGCACTAAGTGCAACTATGGAAGGAGACACCACTAATTTTTATATATACAAACAATTAGAAGGGGTGGATATAAAAACTTCTACTATTGCAAGAGGTATTGGTGTTAATGATGAACTTGAATATGCAGATGAGGTTACTTTGGGTAGAAGCATACTTAATAGGATTCCTTTTGTAAATGCGTTGAGAAATTCATGAAACCTGATAGGTTGTGTTTAAAAAATATGGAATTTCCAAATCTATAGTTTACTTTTTTATGAAGGAAAAGGTATTTTTGTAGAGAAGATACTGCCTTTAAAAAAGGAAGGACTAGGAGAATAAAAAAAAGATTTAATATTGAAAATCATTTTTTGAACAAAAATAATAGGAAAAAAATAATGGTTGAGTTGAATTTTGATTAAATTCGCAAAAACTATAACTAATAAACACTTTTAATTACGGATATGGCAAAATTTGAGCTTAAACTTCCAAAAATGGGTGAGAGTGTTGCAGAAGCAACAATAACAACTTGGTTAAAAGAAGTTGGAGATACTATTGAATTAGATGATGCAGTCGTTGAAATTGCAACAGATAAGGTAGATAGTGAAGTACCCAGTGAGGTAGAAGGTGTACTTATAGAAAAACTTTTTGAAGTAGATGATGTAGTGCAGGTAGGTCAGGTTATTGCTATAATAGAAACCGAAGGTGAGGGTGGAGCAGAGGTAACTGCTCAAGAAACTATTACAAAAGTAGAAGATACTCCAAAAGAAGCAGTTGCAATAGAAACTGCAATCGTTAAAACAACAGAAGAAGTTACAGGAGGTAAAGTTGATTTTTCTGAAAGTAACAAATTCTACTCTCCGTTAGTAAAAAATATCGCAGCTACAGAAGGTGTTTCTTTACCAGAACTAGAAGCTATTTCCGGAACTGGTAAAGATGGACGGGTTACTAAAAATGATATTTTACAGTTTGTAGAGGAGCGTAAAAATGGTAAAGTAGGATCTCAATCAACAGTGCAAATAGCTAAAACAGAACAACAACCAGTATCTGTTGTTAAAAAACCAGAAGCTACTAAAGCTACACCAATAGCAGCATCGGGAGAAGATGAAATTATAGAAATGACCAGAATGGGTAAGCTTATTGCGCATCACATGGTAGAATCTGTACAAACTTCGGCTCATGTACAATCTTTTATTGAAGCAGATGTAACCAATATCTGGAACTGGAGAAAAAAAGTAAAAGATGGGTTTATGAAGAGAGAGGGCGAAAACCTTACGTTTACTCCGATATTTATGGAGGCAGTTGCAAAAGCTCTTAAAGATTTTCCAATGATGAATATCTCTGTTTCTGGAGACACTATAATTAAAAAGAAAAACATAAATCTTGGTATGGCAGCAGCCTTGCCAGATGGTAATTTAATCGTTCCTGTAATTAAAAACGCAGATCAATTAAACCTGGTTGGGATGACCAAAGCAGTAAATGATCTTGCTAACAGAGCACGTACCAAAGCTTTAAAACCAGATGATACCCAAGGAGGAACCTATACGGTAACCAATGTAGGTACGTTTGGTAGTATAATGGGAACACCAATTATTAATCAACCACAAGTAGGTATTTTGGCTTTGGGAGCAATTAGAAAAGTGCCCGCAGTTATAGAAACTCCCGAAGGAGATTTTATAGGGATTCGATATAAAATGTTCTTATCGCACTCGTATGACCATAGAGTAGTAAACGGAGCTTTAGGAGGACAGTTTGTACAACGTGTAAAAGATTATTTAGAGGCTTGGGATGCGAATAGAGAATTCTAGTTTTATACTACAAGCATGCATAGCTAGACAATGAGTCTTGTAAAGAGATTTTTGAAAAATGCATTAAAAAACCATGATATTAATATCATGGTTTTTTAATACAATACAACGATCGATTCCCTATTTTTGGACTTTAGAAAAATAAAAACTTTGTAAATAGGGGTAACATTATCATTTGTCAAGACATATATAGAAGTGATTTAAACTTTTTTGGTTCTAGCGAAAAATAGATATTTTTTGATCAATTAACGCGTTTTTTGCACTTCATAGCAGTGCTACGAAGTAAGAAAAAGGCAAAAATTGAGTGAAAAAGAGCATTTTTATAGCGAATTGAAAAAAGTTTAAATCACTTCATAATTAAATAACAAAAAAAATGAAAAAATTGGGAAAACGAAATTTATTACTCGGATTGATATTTACAGTATTGATAGGTTCTGTTAATGCACAAGAAACTAGTTACGAATTAGGATTGAAAGGAGGAGCAAATTATGCTAAATATACTCCAGATATAAGTGTTGCAGGAATTAATATTGCTGAATTTAGAAGGAAACTTGGTTTTTATTTTGGTGGATTTGTAAACATTACGCTTAATGAAAAGGTGAAAGTTCAACCTGAAATACTTTTCGGATTACAGGGAGGTAAAATTTTAATGGAAGGTTTTGAATTAAGAAACGGTCCAAATGAACCAACAGTTACAGGGGGTGTTAGGGCTAACGTAAGTGAATATACAATCGTAGTTCCCATCACATTACAATATTTCTTTACAGACGATTTTTATATAGAGGGAGGGCCACAATTTGGATATATAATCAATCGTAAACAAAAAATTAAAGAAAACATCTTTGAGCAGTTGGAGGGGTTTAATAATATTTCTCTTTTGCCTTCTAAATACGATAAATTTGATTTAGGATTAACATTAGGTTTGGGCTATAAATTATCCGACAATTTTGGAATTAATGGTAGGTATTTCTTTGGTTTAATTGAAAGAGATGATTTAATAAAAACATCGGTTTATAATCTTGGAATTGAGTATATATTGTAATGTCAAGACATATTAACTAAATAAAAAACAAAAAATGAAAAAAACAACAACACTTATAGTCTTGTTAGGAATTACTTTTTTTATACAAGCACAACAAAAAGTTAAGCTAGAGGATAATAGTAATGCTAATGATTTTTACTATAATAATGGTAATGTTGGAATAGGAACAGTTGACCCACAGGCTAAATTACAAGTTCTAAATGGAAATATACTTGTTGGAAAATCAGATCATGGAGGAGGGGAAATCAATTTTGGAAATCCAAATCATGGAATCAAAAGAGAAGGTAATGAGGTAAGTTTATTTACAGCTGGAGGTAGTGAAAGTGGGATTTCTTTTGCTCAAAAAACATGGACGGGAGATTCTTATAATGGTTGGAAAGTAAATATGAAAATAACAGATGTTGGTAATGTTGGAATAGGAACAGTTGACCCACAGGCTAAATTACAAGTTCTAAATGGAAATATACTTGTTGGAAAATCAGATCATGGAGGAGGGGAAATCAATTTTGGAAATCCAAATCATGGAATCAAAAGAGAAGGTAATGAGGTAAGTTTATTTACAGCTGGAGGTAGTGAAAGTGGGATTTCTTTTGTTCAAAAAACATGGACAGGAGACTCTTATAATGGTTGGAAAGTAAATATGAAAATAACAGATAATGGCAACGTAGGAATAGGAACTACAACTCCGGATATGAAACTTACGGTAAAAGGGAGTATTCATGCCGAAGAAGTAAAAATAGATCTTAGTGTACCTGCTCCGGATTATGTTTTTGCAAAAGATTATAATCTTAAAAGTATAGCCGAGGTAGAAAAATATATTTTAAAAAACAGCCACCTTCCTGAAATTCCATCTGCAAAAGAATTTGCAGAAAACGGGGTACTACTTGCAGAAATGAATATGAGCCTTCTTAAAAAGATCGAAGAATTAACATTGTATACCATTCAACAGCAAAAAGAAATTGAAGAGTTAAAATCTATGATGGCAAAATTGCTTACATCTAAAAAGTAAAAAAAGAGCACTTGTGTCAGAACCATAAAACCACAATACCAAAACAGTATTGTGGTTTTATGGTTTCAGATTTATGTTTATTTAAAAAAAAAAAAACAATACTACACAAGATCAGAATGGAGATTGATAAAGAAAAATATATAGATAAACTAAAATCAAAATTGGATAGTTATTCCCCAATAACCAACGATTCTTGGCAGCAGATACAATCTGTTATCACATTTAAGATTTTAAATAAAGAAGAGGTTCTGTTAAGAAATGGAGAAATAGCAAAAAATGTATATTTTGTTTGTAAAGGAGCATTAAGGGCTTATTTTACCAATGATGGTGGTGATGTGTACACTAAAAATATTTTCTTCGAAAATGATTTGGCAGGATCTACCGTTTCAAGCCTTTTACATACGCCTTCTACATTTACTTTGGAAGCACTAGAAAAATCGTTGTTAATAAGTATCAATTACAAAAAATATAGAGAACTTATTTTTAAACATGAAGATTTAAAAAATTTCTATGTAGCATATTTAGAGAAAAATTGGGTGATAGAAAAGGAGCAAATAGAGGTTTCTATAATAATGGAAAACGCAACCAAAAGGTATGTGAAATTACTAAATCAACACCCAGATATAGATCAAAGAATACCACAAATGTATATTGCCTCTCATCTGGGTATTACACCCACCCAACTAAGTAGAATAAGAAAAGAATTAAAAAAATAGTGTAGAATCAACATATGTAAATGTGCACCCTATTTCTTGGATTTATTTTAGCAATAAATCTTAAAAGAAAATTATGAGTGTATTAGAAAATCTAAAATGGCGTTACGCTACAAAAATTTTTGACCCTTCAAGAAAAATTACAGATCACAGTTTAGATATTTTAAAAGAAAGTATACAATTATCTGTTTCTTCATTTGGGCTTCAGTTATATAAAGTATTATTTATTAAAAACAAAGAGTTAAGAGAAGAGTTAAAAAAATTCTCATGGCAGCAAAATCAAATAACAGATGCTTCTTATATTGTTGTTTTTTGTAATTATATTGAAAAAAATGAAGAATATATTGATGAATATACAGCTTTAAGATCATACACAGAGCAGAGTAGTACAGAAGATTTAAAAGGGTATGGTGATTTTATAAAGACTAAAATAAGAGAAAAGTCTATAAAAGAATACCAACATTGGACAGCCTTACAAACATACATAGCTCTTGGTAACTTGTTATATAGTTGTGCAGAACTAAAAATTGATGCTTGCCCAATGGAAGGTTTTATTTCAGAAAAATATAATGATATCTTGAAGCTTTCTCAACAAGGTCTTAATGCATCTGTGATTGCTGCCATTGGGTATCGTTCTGATAAAGATAAAACCCAATATCTTCCAAAAACCAGAAAGCCAATCCATAAATTATTCGAAGAAATATGAACGCATACATGTTATCTATAATCGCATTTTTTGGAGGAGTATTTCTGGCTGCCCAAGGTGGTTTGAATGCTTATTTGGGAGTATTGTTAAAAAGCCCATTATTAGCATCTATAGTAGCTTTTGTGAGTAGTCTGGTTTTTGCATTTATATTTATTGCTTTTACAACCAAAAGTGTTCCAAGTTTAGTGGAGATAAAGGAAATCCCGATATATCTATGGTTTACTGGCGGACTTTGCAGTGTAATAGGAGTTAGCTTATACTATTATACGATTCCAAAATTAGGAATAGCAACAATGATTTCGCTGGGCTTATCCGGGCAACTGATTTTTTCGATTATAGCGGGGCAGTTTGGATGGTTAAATTTACCAACCGAACCGATAACAATAAAAAAAATAGCAGGTGTTATTACAATGCTTATAGGAATATTATTAATTAATTTAAAATGAAAGAAATACCTAGTGTTATAAATGACAATATCAAAAATCTAACCTCTTTATGGAAAACAGTAGGTATTCCTTTGGATTCTTATATTAAAACTCCAGAATTTGAATATTGTAAAATAAAAGATAGTGATTGGCCTAATAGATTATGGTTTACTAAGGATGTGAAGCAAAAAGATATAGATCTGGTTAAAGAAATAGTAAAATCTGGTAACCTAACTATTCCATATTGGAATACTAAAAGTAAAAATGAAGATGCTCTTTTTTTGAAAAATGATTTTGAGTTGAAGTTTAAGCAAGTAGCTATGTATCTTAAACCAAAAGTATGTTTTGAAATAGAAAATGAGATAGAAATAAAAAGGATTTATAAAAAGTCCGAAATGAAGCTATGGGTAGATTTGTATCCGAAGTCTTTTAGTTATAAAATATCAGAAAGTATATTAGTAAATACAAATAAAGATATTCATTATTATTTAGTATATCGTAATAATAGACCTATAGGAACAGCAATATTATTTCAAACTAATAATATTGTTGGTGTGCATGGCGTAGGGGTTGTTCCTGAAATGAGGAAAAGAGGTTTTGCAGCACAAATAATGAAATCATTAATAAATGTAGCGATTATAAATAACATGGATTATGTGATGCTACAGGCATCCGATATGGGTAGGAATGTATATGCAAAATTAGGTTTTAAAGAGCTATTTGAGATAAAAAATTATGTTGCCAGATAGTTTTGATTTAAAGACTATCTCTTTTTTTTAATCTTTTGCCGGGATCCATCTCAATAGCCTGTAAGGTGTCATTAACAATTAAGGTATGGGTGTAATAAGATTCTGTATCTGTTAACGGAATTAATATTAACATCTGTACCTTACTTTTTGGAGGGATTTTTTTAAGGATAGGTCGCTGTGCACTCCTTCTGTATCCGGTAGGGTTTACTTTTAAAAAAACACTTTTGTCTTCGTTAGTATCATTTTTAACATAAAGAATAGTTCGCTTTTTTTGCTTTTCTTCTACCAAACTCACAAGCTTATCCTGAGCAGAAATGGTAAAAGAAAAAAAGAGTGTAAATACAGGTACTAATATTTTCATATAACCAAAGATATGAATTATAGATTAGTTGAAAGTTTTTTTGTTATTGTAATTAGCATGAAATAAGCTAGCCTCTAAACAAGAAAAACCGATCCTTCATGTTTTCGATTTCAGAATTTTTATTATCTACAATATAATCAATAGCCTCTGTAGTAAAAGTTTCTCCTTTTTTGGTAAGAGTAACAATATCTTTATGAATAGTAATCATATTATTTTTTAGAGCAAGATCTAAAACAGATTTAGACTGTACTTTTTGCCAATTAATATGTTCGTTTAAATGTTTTACATGTCGTTCTTCTTCTTCCTGATGGTTTCCTAAATGTAAAAGAAACGTAAGCAGAGAAACTTCGATACGTTGCTGTTTTTGCCTATATAAAACAGAAAATAATCCTTTGCTAGGTGCAAATAAGTATACTAATAAGAAAATTAGCCCCAATACAGTGGTCATCGATCCAGAAATAGAAGTATCTAGAGCATGTGCAAGCCAATACCCCAGGATGGCGCTACTTACTCCAAAAAGAACCGAAAGTAATAACATTTTTTTTAAGTCATTAGTTAATAAATATGCAGTGGCAGCCGGAGCGATCATTAAGGCTATTACTAAAATGGCACCTACGGCATCAAAAGCACCAACCGTGGTGATCGATGAAATTGTCATTAAACCATAATGCATAATTACTGGGGATAACCCCATGGCTGAAGCTAATCCAGCATCAAATGTACTTACTTTTAATTCTTTAAAAAAAGCGAGTAATAATCCAAGGGTAATTAATACGATAGTACCAATAATCCATAAGGATTTAGGCCCTGCATCTACTCCTGCAATGGTAAGCCTGTCAAAAGGAGCAAAAGCAAGTTCTCCTAATAGTACGGCATCTATATCCAAATGTACATCATTTGCATTTTGAGCAATTAGAATAACTCCTATACTAAACAATGCAGGAAAAACAAGACCAATTGCAGTGTCTTCTTTAACCAAGCCTGTTTTTTGAATAAACTCTACTAATACAACAGTTATTACCCCGCTAATTGCAGCCAGAATAATAAGCAAAGGAGAGGATAAATCTTGTGTGATAAAAAAGCCTATTACTATTCCTGGTAGTATAGAGTGGCTTATTGCATCTGTAATTAATGCCATTTTCCGTAATACCAAAAATACTCCTGGTATAGCACAGGCTATAGCAACCATGCTGGCAATTAACTGTATTTCTATCTGTGCACTACTCATTGTCGTCCTTTGTTAATTGGTTATATAAGTTAGAAGCTGTATGAAATCCGGATTCGGTCATAGACCACATAGTGCCTTCAATCGTTACATAGTTTTTGTCTTCTAGTTCTTGCAATGATTTTTTGGTAAACCCTTGAAAATTATTTAGTATTTTGATTTCATGAGGGTGGCTAATATTCTCGTGGGTACGAGCAATGTCATACATAAAGGATAGTGTTTTATGTAGTTGAAGATCGTTTCTGTTTTTTCTAAAACGTATTTCTCTAAATAATAATCCTCTTCCTGGTGAAAATATAAAAGAGAATAATACAAAAACCCCTGCTACTAATACAATAACAGGTCCTGTAGATAAATTGTTGTGACTAGCACTGATAGCGGTTCCTAAAACGCCCGAAGATGCACCAAAAATTGCAGCAATAACAACCATGGTAGCAAGATTATTTGTCCATTGCCTTGCAGCAGCAGCAGGAGCTAATAGCATAGCACTCATTAATACAACACCTACAGTTTGCAGCCCCAATACAATTGCGATTACAATAAACGAGGTGATAAGAATATCTAAGAACCTGGTATTGAATCCTAATGTTTTAGTGTAATCAGCATCGAATAATAATAATTTCAATTCTTTCCAGAATAATAACAATATGATTAAGCTTATTGCTGTAATGATAACCATTAACCAGACATCACTTTCTAAAAGCGTTGCTGCTTGTCCAAAAAGATAGCTCTCCAGACCGGCTTGGTTTGCATTTGGCATTTTTTGAATGTAAGTGAGTAACAACATTCCAAAACCAAAAAATAAAGACAAGATCAATCCTAATGCGGTATCTGATTTAAGATGTGTTTTGCTGGTAATACCACGAATCCAAAAAGTGCCGATTAGCCCACTAATTAATGCCCCTAGTAAAAAGACAGAACTGTTTTTGGTCTCTATTATCAAAAAGGCAATAGCAATACCGGGTAATGCAGCATGAGAGATTGCGTCGCCCAATAAGCTTTGTTTGCGTAAAACAGCAAAACTACCTAACATACCGCAAATTGCACCTAGTACAGCGGTTCCTAATGTAATGGTACGCAGAGTGTAATCGGTAAAAACAAGTTCTAAGTATTCTTTTAAGTTCATTGTTGTTAATAGTAGTTAGTTTTTTAGAGATTAGTTTTAGTTAGTGAAATAGTAAATAGAGATTATCTTTTAGTAGTTAGTAAAATAATAAATAATGGTTAGTAGTTAGTTTTCTTTTTATTTTTTAAATGTTTTTGTAAACTGGTTATCATTTTTGAAAGTTCAGCTAATTTAATTCTGGTGTTTTTGTTTTGACCATCAGAAATATATTTTCTTCTTGTGGCTATTGTTGAACATACTACACATTCTCTAGTAGAATCCAGCGCTATTTGAAGATATCGGTTAAATTGAGCATCAGAAGCTCCGGCTCCTTCAGAAATATTTAAAGCAATAGAATTTGCAGCTCGGATGTATTGGGATACAAGAATATATGTTTCCATTTTCGGAAATTTGCCACAAGTATCATATACTAAATCAACAAAATCAAGAGATTTTTGATATACTATTAAATCTTCAAAATTAAATTTTACTTCTTGCATACCATATTTTATAACTTATTTCTACTCCCTAAAAAAAAACTATCCCACTATCTACTAAAAAACTACCCGCTAAAAGACTAACTGCTATTGTTGTACACTTACTTTATAGTTAATCCCGTATGTTTTGGTTAAATTATCATCATTAAAAATATCTTTAACAGGGCCAGTTGCAATTTTTTTTACGTTTAAAAACGTTACCCAATCAAAATACTCAGGTACAGTTTGTAAATCATGATGCACAACAATTACTGTTTTTCCTGCTTTTCTAAGTTCTTTTAAGATATTGATAATTGCTTTTTCAGTAGTAGCGTCTACTCCTTGAAAAGGTTCATCCATAAAATAGATAGCGGCATTTTGTACTAAAGCTCTGGCTAAAAAGATACGTTGTTGTTGCCCTCCGGAAAGTTGGCTGATTTGCCTGTTTTTAAAAGCGAGCATTCCTACTTTTTCTAGTGCTTCAAGCGATGCTTTTTTTTCCTTTTGCCCAGGTCTTTTTATCCAACCTAAGCTACCATAAGTACCCATCATTACTACGTCTAAAGCTGTTGTAGGAAAATCCCAGTCTACACTTCCTTTTTGAGGTACATAAGCTACTAAAGAGCGTTGTTTTTTATAAGGTTTGCCATAAATCTCTACGCTTCCGGCAATAGGTTTTATGATATCCAAAATTGATTTTATAAGAGTGGATTTTCCGGCTCCGTTTGGTCCTACAATTGCCATTAAAACCCCTTCTGGGATAGCAAGGTCAATATCCCATAATACAGGTTTATAATTGTATGCTACAGTTAAATCATCTATCTGAACTGCAATTTTTTGTTCTTCCATAATAAAATCATTTGTTTAATACTGTGTACAGGTTCAAGTATTATTTTAGAGCATTTATGATAGTGTTTACATTATAATCAAACATACCAATATAAGTACCTTCGTTTGTATTGGCGTTTCCAAGAGCGTCAGAAAATAGAGTTCCACCTATATTTACCTTATGACCTTTAGATTCTACAGCAGCTTGTAAAGCTTCTATCGTTCTTTTAGGGACAGAACTCTCTACAAAAATAGCCTTGATCTCTTTTTCTATAATAAATTTAGCTAGTTTTTGTACATCTTGTACCCCGGCTTCAGTAGCTGTAGATAATCCTTGCAGACCAACCACGTTAAAATCATAAGTTTTTCCAAAATAACTAAAAGCATCATGCGCAGTAACCAAAATTCGTTTTTCTTTAGGTAAAGTAGCTATTTTGCTTTTTAATTTATGATCTAATGCTTCTAATTTTGCTAAATATTCTTTTCCGTTAGCTTCAAAAGCTTTGATGTTTTTGGGATCTGCTTCTATAAGTTTTTTTATAACAAAAGCAGTGATAGTTTTCCAGTTTTCGACGCTAAACCATATATGAGGGTCATAATTAGAAGCAAAATAATCAGAACCGATCAAGGTGTTTTTTTCTAAACTTTCCCCAATTGCTATAGTTTTGATGTTTTGATGTCCCATTTTTTCAAAAACTTCTACAAGTTTGCCTTCCAGATGCAAACCATTGTAAAAAATAACATCAGCATTCACTAATTTAGATACATCCCCCTCACTGGCCTTGTATAGATGGGGATCTACACCACTACCCATTAATCCGTTAATTTCGATTAGATTGCCACCAATATTTTTTACAAGATCTGTAATCATAGAAGTAGTAGTAACTACATTAAGTTTTTTATTTTCATTTTTGCCTTCTTTTTTACAAGAAGCAAAAAAGAAAGTGAATGCCAGTATTATTAAAAATTGTTTTTTCATCTCTTGGTTTTAATTAGGTAAACGTACACTTAATCCTGCACTTAATAATAAATTTTGTCCTTTTGAAATTCCTGTGCCAACTGTAGCATCCAGTTGAACAGAGTTGCTTAATAAATAAGTAATGCCGGCATCCCAAAAATGGTTTGCTGTATTATTTTCAGGAAGATTTCCGTATAGCTCGGCATAAACGCTTAGTTTTTTTATAATACTATACCCATAAGATAATGTGTATATATATGATACCTCAGAAGAATCGTCCCCCCAGGAAGCTCCTAAGTTATAGGATAAACCAGATTTATTGGTTAATGTATGCGCAAATGAAAACCTAAAATCAGCACCAGTAGTTTGGGGTTTAAAATCGTTTCCGGCAATAAATGGCAAGTATAAGTGTGCCAGAAACCCTATTTCAGGTAATATACCTTTTTCTTCTGTGACGGCTAATTTGGCCCCTACCAATAAAGGAGATAATCCAGTGGCTACATTGTCAAGTTTTACTCCGTTATTTTCGGTTTTAACTTCTGAAAAATCCCATCCTACTCTTATTTCCAAATTGTTCAATAATCCGTAACGTAATAGAGTAGTATTAAAAGTAGTAGTTTTTTGTTTTAAAACTTTTTCTCCGGCATCTTCATACAAACCTCCGGTTTCAATTTGTAAATATCCTTTAGGGACTACAGAGGGGGACTCGGTCTGATCGGGTCTGTCGGTAACCAGAGTTTCCGGAGTTGTTTTTTTTTGAGAAAAAGCAGCGTTGAAAATTAGGCCCACAAAAAAAGTAAGAGATATGTTTTTATAAAATTGCATTAGGTTTAGTATTTTTGTTTTATTAATGACGCAAAACTAAAAAAGTTAGGCATGACTAACAAATTAAATTCGAATAATTTAACAAAAAGTGAAGAAGATTACTTAAAAGCTTTATTTCAGTTGCTTGTAGAAGGCAAATCTGCAAAGGTGGGGAATAATCAATTAGCAGAATACCTTAAAGTTTCTCCTGCATCAACAAACAACATGATAAAAAAGCTAAAAACAAAAAAATATGTAGTTAGCGAAAAGTATGGCAAGTTGGATTTGACAAAAGAGGGAGAGTATGTTGCTGTAAGATTAATCAGGAAACATAGATTGTGGGAGACCTTTTTGTATAATTATTTAAACTTTACATGGGATGAGGTTCATGATGTAGCAGAACAATTAGAACATATTAAATCTCAAAAACTAATAAATGAATTAGATAGATTTATGGGTTTTCCTGAAAAAGATCCTCATGGAGAAATGATTCCCAATGCAGATGGAGAATACTCTGTTTTACCAAAAATTATGCTTTCTTCTTTGTCTGAAGGAGATGTTTGCAGGTTAGTTGCAGTAGATGATGGCTCTGTTCCCTTTTTAAAATATGTTTCAGAAATAGGCTTGGCATTGAGCAGCGAAATAAAAATATTAGAAATAAGAGAGTTTGATAAATCTATTCGTATTCAGTTTGGGGAAACGACAGAAACAATAACAAGAAAATTTGCAGATAACGTGTTCGTTAAGAAGGTAGTATAGTTTTTGCAAATGTTAAAATAGAGATTGTCTATAAGAATGTTAAATAATAGAAGTTATCTTTGAGTATCACACAATCAATTTATGGAGCTTAATTTAAAAAGACCGATATGTTTTTTTGATCTTGAAACTACCGGTGTAAACATTTCGAAAGATCGGATTGTAGAAATTTCTATTCTCAAAATATTTCCCAATGGTACTCAAGAGAGTAAAACATGGTTAGTTAACCCGGAAATGCCAATTCCGCCAGAAACTACTGCGGTGCATGGAATAGATGATGCTAAAGTAGCAAATGAACCTGTTTTTAAGATATTAGCAAGTAAAGTTAGCGAAATGATAAAAGGCTGTGATCTGGGAGGATTTAATTCTAACAGATTTGATATCCCTCTTTTGGCAGAAGAATTATTAAGGGCAGGACTGGATTTTGATATGAAAAATACAGTAGCGATAGATGTACAAACTATTTACCATAAAATGGAAAAGAGAACATTGTCTGCAGCATATAAATTTTACTGTGATAAGGATTTAACAGACGCACATTCTGCAGAAGCAGATACACTAGCTACTTACGAAGTTTTAAAAGCACAGTTGGATCGATATCCTGAATTAGAGAATGATGCTAAGTTTTTGGCAGAATTTAGTTCGAGAAAACAGTTTGCAGATTTTGCAGGTTTTATATCGTACAATCAAGATGGTAAAGAGGTTTTCTCCTTTGGGAAACATAAAGGTAAACTGGTAGAGCAAATTATGGAAGAAGAACCAGGATATTTTGGATGGATACAAAACGCAGATTTTCCTTTATATACCAAAAAAGTGCTTACAGCAATTAGATTACGTAAATTAAACAATAGCTTATTATAAGCATTTTTCTTACTATTTTTTTTACTATGAAACTTATTTGTATAGGCCGTAATTATACGGATCATATTGAAGAGTTAGAGAATGAAAAACCCAAAGACCCTGTGGTTTTTATAAAACCTGACACATCTGTACTACTTAAAAAACAACCTTTTTTTATTCCAGATTTCTCCAATGATATACATCACGAAGTAGAAATATTGATAAAAATTAATAAAGTAGGAAAACATATTGATCAAAGATTTGCCCATAAATATTATGATGAGGTAGGTTTGGGAATAGATTTTACCGCCAGAGACCTACAAACAAAACTTAAAGAAAAAGGACTGCCTTGGGAAAAAGCTAAAGCCTTTGATGGTGCAGCGGTAATAGGAAAATGGGTGTCTAAAGATACCTTTGAAAATATAGATGCTATTGATTTTCATTTAGAAAAAAATGGAAACATTGTTCAAAAAGGAAACACAAGCTTTATGTTATGGAAGATTAACGAATTAATAGAATATGTGTCAAAATATTTTACTTTAAAGATAGGAGATATTATATTTACAGGAACGCCAGCAGGAGTTGGGTCTGTTAAACCTGATGATATTTTGACAGGATATATAAAAAATCAGCAATTTTTTTCAATAAAAGTAAAATAGATGAGTAAAAGATATAGTCTAAAAAATGTAAATGAATTATCAGGAGGAGATGACGAATTTATAGCAGTATTAGTGCAAACTTTTTTAGAAGAAATACCACCAGATATAGATAGTATGGTGCAAGCCGTAAATTCAGGTAATCCGCAATTAGCATATCAATATGCCCATAAAATGAAGCCAAACCTTCAGTTGTTTGATATTGATCTTTTAACACAAATTAAACAAGTAGAATCTTGGTCAAAAACCAATAAATCCAAAGAGCAAATAATACCTGTTTTAGATCATATTGTGTCTGTTGTAAGCGGAGCTATTGAAGATCTTAAAGTTGACTTTAAGTAAAAGGATGTTAGCAGAAATTATTACTATCGGAGATGAAATATTGATAGGTCAAATTATCGATACGAACTCTGCTTTTATGGGTAAAGAACTTAATAAAATCGGGGTAGATGTATACCAAATTACATCCATTAAAGATGATAAACAACATATACTTAATGCTTTGGAAGAAGCTTCAAAAAGAGTAGATGTTGTGTTGATTACAGGAGGACTTGGTCCAACCAAAGATGATATCACCAAACATACTATTTGTGAGTATTTTAAAGATACCCTTGTTCAAAATAAACAGGTATTGGTACATATAGAAAAATTATTTGAAAAATATATTTCTACACCAATTTCAGAAATAAATAAACAACAGGCACTTGTGCCAAGTACCTGCACAGTGTTGATGAATCAACATGGGACAGCACCGGGTATGTGGTTAGAAAAAGAAAACACTGTTTTTATATCTATGCCAGGGGTTCCTTATGAAATGAAAGGGTTAATGAAAAATGAGGTGCTGCCAAGGATTCAAAATAGGTTTGACAGGCCTTATATTCTTCATAAAACCATACTTACCTATGGGATGGGAGAAAGTGCAATAGCAGAAAAAATAGAAAACTGGGAAGATAATTTACCGGCATATATTAAATTGGCATATTTGCCAAATTTAGGAAATGTAAGATTGCGTTTGTCTGCAAGAGGTAGGGATAACAAAATTTTGGAAGATACTATAGAGCGCGAAGTAATAAAACTAAAAGAAATTATAGGAGATGTTATTGTTGGTTATGAAGAAGATCAAACTATTGAGGTTAGAATAGGTGAGTTATTAACAAAAAAAGGAAAAACCCTTTCTGTAGCAGAAAGTTGCACAGGGGGTAAAATAGCAGAGTCTTTTATAACAAATGCAGGAGCCTCTTCTTATTTTATGGGAGGAATAGTAGCCTATGCTACACAGTCTAAGATAGATGTTTTGGGGGTAGACCCCAAAGTTATAAAATTATATACAGTAACTAGTGAAGAAGTAGCAAAAGCTATGGCTTTAAAAGCAAAAGAAAAGTTCGGGTCTGATTATGCAATAAGCACAACAGGAAATGCAGGGCCATCAAAAGGAGATGGGGATGTAGAGGCAGGAACCATTTTTATTGGGATCGCTACGCCAACAACTGTTTTTTCTAAAAAATATATATTCGGAAACCTTAGAGAACAAAATATAGGCAGAGCAGTTAATAAGTCTTTAGAGCTTTTGTTGGGCGAGCTGTTGTGATTTGTTTATTACCCGGGGGTTAGTCACGTATGATTAATTTTTCTGCCCATGCAATAGCTTCATCAAGGCTATGAAATATATTAGCAGGTTTGTTTAAGAAAGCTTGCTCCAGTTCGGCAATTTTGTTATTAATGGCGTTGTAGGTTACAACTGCATAGCCTTTTAAGTTAGGAAACAATTCTGTAGATTTAAAATGAGTCGTAGGCTCAAAAGAATAGGAGTGTACCCTGTTGGAAATATAGACAAAAGGAATTTTATTTCCATAGTACTCTTTGCCAAGTCTAAGTAATTCGGCAGCTTTCTCAAAGTTTACAACAACACCTTCTTTTATCTCGGTAATAATATAATTTTCGTAAAAGTAAACATCGCCAATATCTAGTTCATGCTTTTGGATAAGTTGTTTGTTGATTTTTGGTGACATAATTAATCAAAAGATGTAATTTCTAAATATACAATAATTAAATAATTAATATTTTATTTCAAAATTAAATAATAGCATATCATTGCAGAGGTTAGCTCTTTTATATCTTATATGGATTAAGTTAACAGCTTTGTATATGTGTAATTAACGACGATAATACAGGTGTGTTATAGTATTCTTGAGCTTCATTAAAACAATGATTTTTTCTTTTTTATTGTGCAATAAATGAAAAACTTTAAAAAGAAGAAAAAAATTAAGAAACTATTATTGGTTGTTCGGCAAATAATTCGTTAATTTGCACCCTGTTTTGAAATAATACCAAAATTAAGAAGAGATGTCAAGAGTTTGCGAGCTTACAGGTAAAAAAGCAATGGTAGGAAACAATGTTTCTCACGCGATGAATAAAACAAAACGTAAATTCAATGCGAATTTAATAAAAAAGCGTTTTTATATTCCAGAAGAAGATCGATGGATAACACTTAAAGTGTCTACCAGAGCATTAAAAAATATTAATAAGAATGGAATCTCAGCTGTTTTAAAAGAAGCTAGAGCTAACGGTTTCTTAAGTAAATAATCTTCTTTTTTAAAAGATACTTATAATGGCAAAGAAAGGTAACAGAGTACAAGTAATATTAGAATGTACAGAGCATAAAGCTTCTGGTCAACCAGGTACATCAAGATATATTACAACAAAAAATAAAAAGAACACTCCTGACAGGATAGAGATAAAGAAATTTAATCCTATTCTTAAGAAAATGACTGTTCATAAAGAAATTAAATAATTAGAGATGGCAAAGAAATCAGTAGCATCGTTACAGACAGGGTCAAAGAGGTTGACTAAAGCTATAAAAATGGTAAAATCTCCTAAAAGTGGAGCTTATACCTTTGTAGAATCTATTATGACGCCAGAGGCGGTTGATGATTTTTTTAACAAAAAATAATTACCGTACAAGATATTTTAAAAAGAAGCCGTTTCAATTGTATTGAAATGGCTCTTTCTTTTTATATTTAGATAATATACTAAATATTTTAGTTTTTTAATTTTTACCACATTCAAGGATACAAATGGGGCTTTTTAAAAAAATATTTTCTTCAGAGAAAAAAGAAACGCTTGATAAAGGACTAGAAAAATCTAAAACCAATTTTTTTTCTAAGTTAAGTAAAGCTGTAGCTGGAAAATCTAAAGTAGATGATGATGTTTTGGATGATCTGGAAGAAATTCTGGTCACAAGCGATGTTGGTGTAAAAACTACTATCAAGATAATTGAACGTATAGAAAATCGTGTAGCAAGAGACAAATATCTGGGAACAGATGAGCTGAACCAAATTTTGCGAGAGGAAATAGCCGGGTTGCTTTCTGAAACCAATGTAGGAGAAGCTACAGATTTTGAGATTCCTAAAGGTAAAAAACCATACGTGTTAATGGTTGTAGGAGTAAATGGAGTTGGTAAAACAACTACCATTGGTAAATTAGCATATCAATTAAAAAATAAAGGGTTAAATGTGGTTTTGGGAGCAGCAGATACCTTTAGGGCAGCAGCCATTGACCAATTGCAGGTTTGGGCTGATCGTGTCGGTGTGCCTATTGTTAAACAAGATATGGGTAGCGACCCTGCTTCTGTGGCTTTTGATACTTTACAATCCGGAGTAAATCAAAATGCAGATGTTATCATTATAGATACAGCAGGCAGATTGCACAACAAAGTTAATTTGATGAACGAATTGACCAAGGTGAAAAGAGTGATGCAAAAAGTGATAGGAGATGCACCGCATGATGTATTACTGGTTTTAGACGGTTCTACAGGTCAAAATGCTTTTGAGCAAGCAAAACAATTTACCGCAGCTACAGAAGTTACTTCATTGGCAGTGACAAAACTGGACGGAACAGCAAAAGGAGGTGTGGTAATCGGAATAAGTGACCAATTTAAAATCCCTGTAAAATATATAGGAGTAGGAGAAGGTATAGAAGATCTTCAGGTATTTAATAAATATGAATTTGTAGATTCATTTTTTAAATAAAAGACATATCTGTTACAGAATAGTTAAAAAAGGTATTGAGAGTCATTCTCAGTGCCTTTTTTTATACTTTACAACCCGGGTATATTAACTTTATACATCTGGGCTATGAAAAAAATATTTTGTACTTTAATTTCAATTTTCTTTTTTATTGCTTCCTGTAAAAAAGAAAAGGAGCTAAAATTACTACAACAAGAACAATCTACAGTAGTTTGGCAACCCTACGATGAGACAAAAGATATTGCAGCTACTCAACAACTTGAGCAAAGCAGGATGCATCTTAAGTTGGTTAATTCTAAAGTGCTGGATAAAAATAGTATATGGAAGGTTTTAGAATTAGAGTTAAACCTATTTTCAGAAGAAAAATATAATAATCTTAAAGAATTTATTTTAGAAAAAGATATTCCTGCTCTCCAACAATATATAAAAAAAGGCAAGCTTACTTATGAGGAGCTTACTCTCTTTTACATCTATCGTATAAGAAAATATGAAAGTGATAATTCTGTGTCTTTAAACTCTGTGATTTCTCTTAATCCAAAAGTTGTAGAGCAAGCAAGGGCATTAGATAAGGTAGATAAAAAGGACATAGATGTTTATTCTGTTTTTGGAATGCCAATTTTATTAAAAGATAATATAGGTACAGAAGATATGGTAACTACAGCTGGCGCAGTTGCGTTACAAGATAATAAAACAAACAATGCATATATAACAAGTAGGTTGGCAGATAAAAATGCATTAATATTAGGAAAAGCTAATTTAAGTGAGTGGGCTTACTTTTTGTGCTCGGGATGCCCTGTTGGATATAGTGCTGTAGGAGGGCAAACACTTAATCCCTACGGTAGGTTAGTTTTAGAAACAGGAGGATCCAGTTCGGGTAGTGGAGTTGCAGTGGCAGCTAATTTTTGCGTGGCAGCTGTAGGAACAGAAACTAGCGGCTCTATTTTATCTCCATCAAGCCAGAACTCTGTAGTAGGTTTAAAACCAACTATAGGAGTGCTAAGCAGAACAGGTATAGTACCTATTTCTGGTACTTTGGATACTCCTGGCCCAATGGCTAAAAATGTAATAGATACAGCTATTTTACTTAATGCTTTGTTGGGTAAGGATATCAAAGATAACGTTTCTGTAAAAATTGATATAGATTTTGTGAATGAAGTAAAACAATCCTCTTTAAAAGGAAAACGTTTTGGAGTAATCAAAGAATTATTGGAAGATTCTTTATATAATAATGCAGTAAAAGAAATTAAAAAAGCTGGAGGAGAAATTACTGAAATAGAACCAAAAGAAGTACAATTACCTGGTTTTTTGAATATTTTGAATATAGATATGAAAAACGACCTTCCTAAATATATTAGTTCTGAATCAAAAGGAGGTGTTACCGTTAAAAATATAGAGGATCTTATAGCATTTAATTTAACAGATACAACAATTAGAATTCCATACGGGCAACAGTTATTTGAAGGTATTGTATCAGATAATACTACAAATCAAGAATTAAGTGAGATAAAAGAAAATTTAAAAACAATTGCACGTAATTATTTTGATGTGTTTATAGATAAGTATAAACTAGATGCAATTTTGTCTATTAATAACTACCATGCGGGCTATGCTGCTGTTGCCAAATATCCAGCACTTACTGTGCCTATGGGATATACAGATAGAGGAGAGCCCAAAGGCCTTACTTTTATAGGAAAACCTTTTTCTGAAAAATTGTTATTACAATTAGCTTATGGGTATGAGCAAGAAACAAAAGAAAGAAAACAACCAATTAATTATTCAAATTGATTATCAAATCTATAGCTTATGGTTTTTTGATTAGTTTGTGCCTGTTTTGGTAACAAGATAAGTTGGTAAGAGTTTTAGTATATGTAAAAACTTTAAAAGAGATTCGAATTATACTTTATTTAATCCTTGTATCTTTGCAAACCCCCACTTTGAAGTTGGGTGAGATTTATTCATAAGATATGAGAACAAAGACAACGAAGAAGAATAAAATTAATGTAGTAACACTTGGGTGTAGTAAAAATGTTTATGACAGTGAAGTGTTGATGGGGCAATTGCGGGCTAATAATAAAGACGTGGTTCATGAAGGAGAAGGAAATATTGTTGTAATTAATACTTGTGGTTTTATCGCCAATGCAAAAGAAGAGTCTATAAATACGATTCTTGAATACGTGCAGAAAAAAGAAGAGGGAATAGTAGATAAGGTTTTTGTTACAGGATGTTTATCAGAGAGATATAAACCAGATCTGGAAGAAGAAATCCCAAATGTAGATCAGTATTTTGGAACCACAGAGCTCCCCGGGCTATTAAAAGCATTAGAAGCAGATTATAAACATGAACTAATAGGAGAAAGGTTAACCACAACTCCCAAAAATTATGCATATCTTAAGATAGCAGAAGGATGTGATCGTCCTTGCTCATTTTGCGCTATCCCGATAATGAGAGGAAAGCATAAATCAACCCCAGTTGAAGATTTAGTAATAGAAGCGGAGAAATTAGCAGCGAAAGGTGTTAAAGAATTGGTTCTTATAGCTCAGGATTTAACGTATTATGGATTAGATCTTTATAAAGAAAGAAAATTAGCAGATCTGTTAAAAGCATTAGTGAAAGTAGATGGTGTGGAGTGGATACGCTTACATTATGCTTTTCCTACAGGGTTTCCTATGGAGGTGTTAGAGGTAATGAAGCAAGAACCTAAAATATGTAATTATATCGATATACCATTACAACATATTTCTGATACTGTATTAAAATCTATGCGTCGTGGTACAACAAAAGCAAAAACAACCAAATTGCTTAAAGATTTTAGGGAAGCAGTGCCAGAAATGGCAATCAGAACAACCCTTATTGTAGGGTATCCGGGAGAAACACAAGAAGATTTCGAGATTTTAAGAGATTGGGTAAAAGAAATGCGTTTTGAGCGTTTAGGTTGTTTTACATATTCGCATGAAGAAAATACACATGCATTTAATCTGGAAGATAATGTGCCTGAAGAAGTAAAAATGGAACGCGCTAATGAAATTATGGAAATTCAATCTCAAATTTCATGGGAGTTAAACCAACAAAAAATTGGTAAAGAATATAAAGTAGTAATTGATCGTAAAGAAGGAAATTATTTTATAGGTCGTACCGAGTTTGATTCTCCCGATGTGGATAACGAAGTATTAATTGATGCTTCTAAACACTATCTTAAAACAGGAGATTTTACAACTGTAAAAATATACGAAGCAGAAGATTTTGACCTATACGGAGAGCCAGTTCTGTCCTAAAAGCATTTTTTTGTAGCAAGTCTAAGCTTGGGTATCCGTAGTGTATATCTAGTAGTTTTTAGAGGATTTGAATCTGATTATTTTTCCTGGATTGCCTACAACAACAGCATAATCAGGAACATCTCTTATGATAACAGATCCTGCACCAATGGTACACCATTTTCCTATTTTTATGTTTGGTATAACAACTGCCCCGGCACCTATATGGGTTCCTTCTCCAACGTGAACAAGTCCGCAAAGAGTAGCATTTGGAGATATATGTACAAAATCTTCTAGTATATTATCGTGATCTACACTTGCTAAAGTGTTTATTATAACATGTTGTCCAATTGTGGTATTTGGCTGAACTACTGCTCCTGCATATACAACAGTTCCTTTCCCTATTTTTACATTTTCTTCTATTACAGCAGATGGATGTATTATTTTCATAAAATCACTTTGTAAAAATTTTGCGATTTCAAATCGATGAAAATTATCCCCTACAGCAATAATAAAAGGGCTTCCTTCGTGAGGAAATTTTTCTAATGTCTTTCTGCCTTTTAAAATAGTAGTATAGGTAGATTGATAAGGAGAAGGGTTGTCATCAAAAATATCTGTGATTACAATCCCTTTTTTCTTTAAAATTAATTGTATAATCCTAGAGTGTCCACCAGCTCCATACAGCCTTACTTTATTATGCTTTTTCATGACAGGGAAGACTTACGGGATGCAAATAAAACCGTCTTTTTATTGTAATTTTTTATTTCCTTTTTCGATTTCCAAAAGTATTTATTAATCTTTCTTATTAATATGATAATTATCATATAAAGTTCTGATAGCATTCGTGATTTTTGGCAGATATATTTAACCCGTATTATGCAATAGAATTTTGTTGTAAAAATTGAACACAAAATAAAAGTTGATGTATTCTTGGTTTTAACATAGCTGTTTACCCTGAGTTTATCAAAAGGTATGGTCAAACTCAAAAATATAATGCCAGAATTTGAAGTAGTTTCATGACGTAATAGATTTTCTGCTTTATAATTTGGGCAATGTCGTTAAGTTAAGACAAAAAAATATTCAGATGGCTCATTAAGCTTATCGAAATGTAATTAAAAACGCTGATTTTAATGGTTTTTGATCTTAGACTGGTACTATAAAACCTTAACCAAGCAACATTGATAATTTGGGCTAAAGTATATATCAAAAAACAAAAACACTATGACAGGTTATTGGTATAACAGCTTAAGTGCATAGTATTTATTAATTAACGATTTGTTAGAAACTTTAATTTTTTATAATGAAATTACATTCATTTCATATTCCGGTAATGGGCATAGGATTTACTATTGATACCCCATTAAAAGTGTCTTATTTAGGTATAGATTCTGTTATTTCTTTGGTAGACGACATTCTATTAGAAAAAATAAGAAAAATGTATTGTGATACATTTGAGATACCTTATAATGAAATTTCAGAAAGTATAGAAGATTTTAGAGCAAAAAGGATTACCTCATATCTTAATTTGATTCATAATCTGGCTGAAAATAAGTTTAGACAGCTTAAAAATATTACCAACGAATGTAGTAATGAATTAAAACAATATTTTAATCTTTTACCAGACACCTCAGAGTTAAAACAACGATTTAAGAGTATAACATCAAACGATTTTAATATAAAAAAGATTAAAGATTTTATAGATGCAAATTTGTTTATGGGCAGTATTGATGTTAATATTATGACCAAAGTTGATAAAGAAAACTATCGAAAAAAAGAGAAACTACCATCAAAGTACAATGATGCACACGCTGCGCTTAGAGGATATGCTAATAGTGATTTGTCGTCTTCTGTAATATTTTCTGCCGGTATGAATCCCAGATTATATAGTTATATAGAAGAATTTGAAGATTTTTATCCAAATGAGAACGGCGAAATTAAAAAGAAAATAGTTTTAAAAGTAAGCGATTACAGATCGGCTTTGATACAAGGCAAGTTTTTGGCTAAAAAAGGATTATGGGTATCAGAATACAGGATTGAATCGGGACTTAATTGTGGAGGGCACGCATTTGCAACAGATGGGTATCTTATGGGGCCGATATTAGCCCAGTTTAGGGATAAGAGAGAGGAACTGGTTTCGGATTTGCATAGCATTATAGTAGAAGCATTGTCTCAAAAAAAACGATGTATTCCCAAGCTTCCTTTACAAATTAAGATCACTGCGCAAGGAGGGGTAGGAACAGCAGAGGAACATAGGTTTTTGTTAGAACACTACAAGGTAGATTCTGTAGGGTGGGGAAGCCCGTTCCTTTTAGTACCAGAAGCAACGACAGTAGATAATGATACATTAGATAAATTAGTAAAAGCTAAAGAAAAAGATTTGTACTTAAGCAATATATCTCCTCTGGGGGTTCCATTTAATAGTCTCAAAGGAAATACCAAGGATAAAGAAAAATTAGCTTTGATAGATAAAAACAGACCAGGAAGTTCTTGCCCCAAAAAATATGTGGCATTAAATAAGGAGTTTACAGAAAAAGCAATTTGTACAGCTTCACGACAATATCAGCATATAAAAATTAAGGAATTAGATAAAAAACAACTTCCTAAGCAAGAGTATCAAAAACAATATAATAAGATTGTTGAAAAATCATGTGCCTGTGTTGGTTTGGGCACTTCGGCATTACTGAAATATAATCTGGATACTAAAACAGAAGGAAATGGGGTGTCTGTATGTCCCGGACCAAATATGGCATATTTTTCTAAAATTATGAGTTTAAAAGAAATTACAAGTCATATTTATGGAGAGTCTAATCAGGTTGAAAGGACAGATCGTCCTAATATGTTTATAAAAGAGCTTACGATTTATTTGGATTATTTGAAAAACAAGTTAGAAGAAACAAGACATTCTGTAGATGAAAAACAAAAAAAATATTTGTCCGTATTTGCAAAGAATTTAAAAGAAGGAATTTCTTATTACGAAAACATGTTTACCTCTTTAACAATAGATTTTAAAATTCCTAAATCACAATTGTTGTTAGATTTAATCAAGAGTAAAAATGTTATAAACCAATTGAACTTTGAAATAGACAATCTTTAATCCCCTATTGAGGGTATAACTACCCTTGAGGACTGCCTCAAAAATGAAGTATATATTTAGGGAACATACATTGGGTTTACTCTGGGGTTATTGGTTCTTTTAGGTCTTTTATGATTTTTTAGATAATTGAAAAGAACGATTGTACCAGTTTAAATTTGAAAGTGTAATTATAATTATAATCCGGGTTAAATGGTATTGATACAGGGAACAAAAATATTTGTAATGGTATATAAAAGAAGAAGCCCATCTGCAAATGGGCTTCTAAATTAATATTCACTTTATTTTGGGCTAACTCTATATCCTTTGACGGATTTTTTTTTAAACTTCTTTTAATAATTAGTTACCTAAACCTCGGTCATTCTCATTATACAGATCAATAATTTTTTCTTGATTTATAGCAGGAGTAGCTTCTGGGGTATTTTCTGTTGTATTTTCTGTTGTGAAATCGCTTTCTTCAAAAGATTCCGCTTCGCATGAAAATAAGATAGTAACAATTACAAGTAGAAATGGTAGTTTTTTAATCATTGTATTCAATTTTATTTTTGGTATATCAATTTTTGTTTTGTTTGTTTTAAATCGGGTGCAAATGTATTTAAAAAATGGAAATAAAAACATAGGTATGCACTTACAAAACCCTGTAAGCTAGATGTTTTTGTGTTTTTGTATTGAGAAGTTTTCAATAGTAACAAGGAAGAAATTTTGAATAATTCACACTTGTATAAAAACAACTATATTTTTGATATATTTTGAGAGGTTTTATTAAGGAATAATGAAAAGTGGAATTATGCTTAAAAAGCTAAACAATTAACATTTTCTTAATATTGAAAGGGTAGAAGATGCTTTTGTTGAGTGTTTTGTATGTTTTTGTATATTTTGTTGGTAATAATTTATTTTTTTAAGGTGTTCTAAAACTTGTTTTCAATAATTTTAATATATAATAATACCCACATATTTGTATAAAATATATGGGTATTATAATTAAGTATTTTGTTAAGATTTAGGTACAGGAAAACCTCTGTCTTTCATTAATGCTTCAATCTTAGCATCACGTCCTCTAAATTTTCGATAAGCTTCTGCGGGATCTATAGCATTGCGAGGAGCAAAAAGATATTTTACCAGCTTTTTGGCTATTTCTTTGTCATAAAACCCATCCGGAGCTTCAGCAAAAGCTTCTGCAGCATCAGCAGTAAGCACATCTGCCCACATATACCCATAATAAGCAGTAGCGTATCCTTCACCAGAGAATACATGTCCAAAATGTGGTGTACGATGACGCATTACCAACTCTTTGGGCATATTTAGCTCTGCTAGGGTCTCTTTTTCAAAAGTGTCTACGTTTATATTTGCAGGATCCGCTATATGTAATTTCATATCCATAATTGCAGAAGCCAGATATTCTGTAGTTCCAAAACCTTGATTAAAAGTTGAGGATTTTTTTATTTTGGCTACTAATTCTTTAGGTATGGATTCTCCTGTCTTATAATGTACAAGATAATTGTCGATTACTTTATCTGTAGATAGCCAGCGTTCTAACAATTGTGATTGAAACTCTGTGTAATCTCTAACTCCGCCATCAAGAGTTGGATACCTTACTTCGGAAGAAAAGAAATGCAATGCATGACCAAATTCATGAAAAAATGTAGTAGCATCATCCCAGGATACTAATACGGGTTCTCCCGGGGCAGGTTTTACAAAATTAGAATTATTGGAGGCTAGTACCGTTTTTTTGCCATCAAAAGTACTATGGCTTCTGTAGGTTGTAGCCCATGCACCAGATCGTTTTCCTGTTCTGGCAAAAGGATCCAGATACCATAGCCCTATATGTTGTCCATTTGTTTTGTCATTTACTTCCCATATTTTCACATCCTCATGAAAAACAGGTACTATACCTTCTTTAACAGGAGTAAATTTAAAATTAAATAATTCGCCTGCTACAAAAAACATAGCTTCTGTTAGCTTATCTAATTGCAAATATTGCTTTACTTCGTCAGAATCCAGATCGTATTTCTTTTTCCTTACCTTTTCAGCATAATATCTATAATCCCAAGGCTCTATAATGATATTATCTCCGTTTGATTTTGCTATTGCTTGCATATCGGCTACTTCTTCTTTAACTCTGGCAATTGCAGCAGGCCAAACAGCATTCATAAGTTGCATAGCATTTTCAGGTTTTTTGGCCATACGATCCTGTAATCTCCATTCTGCGTAGTTTTTATAACCTAATAACCCTACTCGTTCTTTTCTTAATTTAAGAATCTTGGCAATAATCTCGTTGTTATCTTTATCATCTCCATTATCCCCACGCGAATAATAGTTTTTCCATACTTTTTCTCGCAAATCCCGCTCGTTAGAGTAAGTAAGAAAAGGATCCATAGAGGATCTGGTATTGGTAATAGCATATTTGCCCTCTTGTTCTTTATCTTTTGCAGCTTTGGCGTATGATTTAATTAGCGGTTCAGATAAACCACTTAATTGTTCTTTGGTAATAAAAGTAACATACCCTTCTTCATCAGCAAGAATATTATTAGAAAAGTCAGTGTATAAACCAGATAGTTCTTTGTTAATTTCTGCGTAACGTTTCTTTTTTTCCTCATCAAGTTCGGCACCATTCATGGCAAAAGATTTATAGTTTAGATCTACTACTCTTTGTTGATCTGTTTCCAGAGGTGTTTTTTGCGAGTTTTCGTAAACAGTTTTAATGCGCTGAAACAGTTTCTTGTTTTGGGATATTTTAGAGTTAAATTCAGATAACTTAGGAGCCATCTCTTTTTGGATTTCTCTAAACTCTGCAGAGGACATATTGCTGCTTAAAATACCATAATAGGTATATACTCTTTCAAGTTCAGCTCCGGCTTTTTCCATAGCTACAGTCGTGTTTTCAAAGGTAGGAGGTTCTGGGTTATTAGCAATTTTTTCAATTTCAATAAGATTAAGCTCCATTCCTTTTTCAAGGGCAGGTTTTATATCTGCAATATTCATTTTATCAAAAGCGGGAGTCCCTCCATAAGGTCCAGTCCATTCTTTTAATAAAATATTTTCATTTCCTTCAACTTCTGTCTTTGCTGTCACAGTTTCTTTTTCTTTCTTTGGATTACAACTGGCTAAAAGTAATACAACTAATATTGTTATAGCTTTAAAAGTTGTGTGTATTTTTGAGTATATCATAATTATTTAATGTGATTTTAAAGTGTAAATTTATTGTTATTGGTAAAAAAGATTGCATTCACGAAAAAAAGCTTTCCATTTTCCCAAAAAGATCGAAACAGAGGATTGTCTACCATATAAATAACACTGCCCTTGCCTATTCGTGCTTCGCCAAAAACCAGTGAGTTATTTAGCCCTTTTAAAGCCGATGAGCCTGCAAAACCAGATACATTTTGCTGTTGTTCTATATACGCTACATTATAACCTTCTTTAAGAAATTTGAAAGACTCATTTCCTAATTTTAAGCTAAAATAAGTATCGTTATATCCAAAAGCCATGGGATGAGAAGGATCTACTTTGGTTTTAAAAATGCTTCCTGTAATTAAATCTTTTACGCTTTCCCGTTCTCTTTGGTCATAAGCTATAAGATTTCCTATAGAGTCTTTCTCTTTTTTTTCTGGTTCGTTCTTATATAAGTCAAATCCTTCTTTGTCTGCAAAAGTATTTACAGCATTACCTATTGCTATTAGCTTTCCTCCCTTTCGAACCCATTTTTTTAGGTTTTCTATGACATCGTTATTTAAGTAACTATCATAATATCCGTCAGGCAGTATTAATACATCATAATCACTAAGGTTCGTATTTTTATAATAATCGGTATCTATAGAGGTAATAGGATATTTAAGCTGTTGTTCAAAAAAATGCCAGATCTCACCATAGTTCAAAGATGAAGTGTGATTACCTTTTATAACAGCAATTTTTTGATTGTTAATTAATTTTACATCTGGAGAGCCAAAGTCTGCACCACTATTAGAAAAACTACTTGAGGCTGTATATATTTTTCGATTATGTGCATTAGCTATATCTATAACAGTTTTATCATAGGTGCTATTTTTTTGATTATCACTTTTTGTAATTATCAGACTTCCTTTTTTAAAGTTTTCTGTGCCATTACTAAAATCTTTTTCACTAAAACGTACACGTATATTATTTTTAAGTAGATCAGCCATAAAAGCAGCATCATTTATACTATTCCATTTGGCAATATATCCTGGTCCCGAGGTATTTATAGTATTGTTAAAAGTATCCTCTTTTTTATTTGAATTAACGGGGATTAGTGATGTAGAGGCAACAGCATCCAATCCGTATGCGTGAGGTATGCTCCAGGCAGTAATATCATAAGTAAGCGGGTCATTTAATTTAGCGTCTGGCTCAAAAAGCACTTTTACCATTTTACCTTTTGGTTGATTAGTACTTACTACAAGAGCACCTTTTGCATTTATACTTCCTTGTTTGTTTTCTCTAAAGTGAAACCCGCTTACTCTTTCATTATCTGTAAACCCATAAATAATCTCGTGCCTGTCCAATAGTTTGGTCAAAGCATTTATTTTATCAGCTTCGCCATTAAGGATATAGCTTTTGTATTTTAGATCACTAGTATTAAAAAACTTTTTAAATTCAATATTCAATTTTGCAGCCTGTTTAGAGGAAATCTCTACAGTAGATAATCCTGTTGTAGTATGATGTAAAGCACGGTCTTTTAAAGTTAATACAAAACCTTCATCTGTTTGGATACCTAATCCTGCTCTTCCATGTCCTGCTTGTTCATAAGTCATACCTATAGCTCCCATAAAAGTAGGATATGTATCTCCATAGCTTGGGTATAATAGGTCAAAACGTTCCCGGGTAAAAAACAGCCACCCTTCTTTGTCAAAATAACGAGCATGGTTTTTGCCGATTTGCGTTTGAAAATCTTTTTGCCAAGGAGTTATAATTTCATGAAAAGGTTCTGCTGCAGGAGCAAAATAATAAGGTTCGTTAATCCCTTGTTCATGAAAATCTACATGTATATGGGGCATCCAAGCATTATAAATTTTTAAACGTTGCTGTGATTCTACCTGAGTTGCCCATGCCCAATCCCTGTTAAGATCAAACAAATAATGATTTGGTCGTCCGCCAGGCCATGGTTCATTGTGTTCTGTAGCAGCCTGATTGACTTGGTATGGTGTAGCTTTTACCTGATTGTACCAGTTTACATAACGATCACGACCATCCGGATTGATACACGGATCTATAATCACTACTGTGTTTTGTAACCAGGCAGTTTTTTGGGTAATTAATTCATAAATAGTTTTCATTGCAGCTTCTGTACTAGAAGCTTCGTTACCATGTACATTATAACTTAGCCACACAATTGCAATTTCTGGATTTGCAGCTCCTTCTGCAATACCTGTGTTTTTTAGATTATTTAATCTGATAGTTTCAATATTTTTTAAATTTTCTTCAGAAGAAACTATTGCATAAGTCAGGAGTCTGCGCTCATTAGTCTTACCATAGGTATGGTAGGTTGCCATGTTAGAATTATTGGCAACATGGTTAAAATAATTTACAACATCGGCATGGCGTGTAAATTGATCTCCTATTTCATATCCTAAAAAATCTTTTGGGGATAGTAAATTATTTTGTGAATACGTTAAGTTTGTCGTTATAAGTGCGACAAATAGTATAGTAATTATTTTTTTCATTGATGAGTACTGTTCATTTTAACGGGTAAAATACCGAGTTAAATTTAAGTTGTAATCTGTATTAACTAAAATTTAGGATTTATAAATAATACAATGAGTAGTTTGTTAATGAGTATAATTAATGATGAGTTGTGTGAATTTTTATCAGACTATTAAAAAAAGTATAAAAATATCCATCCAATAACAATCTAATGTATATTTAACCATTCAAAAAAAAACTTAATATGCCTGGTGACTGTATTCCGTTTAGAGATACGAATTACTTTTCTTCCCTTATTTGTGATTATTTAGATCAAAAAGCTGAATTACAGCCTTTCTATAATCGATTTCCGAAATTAGAAAATTTTGAAGGCCAAATTCTGGACAAACAACAATCATTTTCTAATAAACACAGAGAGATTTTAGTAGGGACTTTAAAAAAGCAATATAAAAATGTTGCTACTTCAGAAATAACAATCAATAATATAGCTGTTTTAGAAAAACCAAATGCATTTACAGTAGTTACAGGGCATCAGTTAAACCTTTTTACAGGGCCGTTATATTTTTTATACAAAATTATTTCTACAATAAATTTAACCAAGATATTAAAAGAGAAGTACCCTGAATTTGATTTTGTTCCGGTGTATTGGATGGCTACAGAAGATCATGACTTTGAAGAGATAAATTATTTTAATCTTTTTGGAAAAAAGGTACAATGGAATCATAAAGATGGAGGAGCTGTAGGAGTATTTGATACTGAAGGGTTGGATAAAGTTTTTGATGTTTTTTCTTCCGAAATAGGAAAAGGACAGAATGCAGAACGACTTAAATCTCTTTTTGAAAAAGCATATCTAAAACATCAAAACTTAACCGAGGCAACCAGATATATTGCTAATGAACTATTTGGGGAGTATGGTTTGGTAATTATAGACGGAAATGATAAAGAGTTAAAGCGATTGTTTGTTCCTTATGCAGAAAAAGAACTATTAGAGCAGGTTGTGTTTAATAAGGTATTGCCAAAAACCAAAAAACTGGAAGCAGCAGGGTATAAAGTACAGGTAAACCCCAGAGAAATAAACCTATTTTATCTGGCTAATGGATTAAGAGAACGAATTATCGAAAAAAATGGGAACTATTATGTAAATGAAACAGATATTGGTTGGAACAAGACAGAAATATTAAAAGAACTCTATGGGTTTCCAGAAAGATTTAGCCCTAATGTAATGATGCGACCATTGTATCAGGAAATAGTTTTGCCAAACCTTTGTTATATCGGAGGAGGAGGAGAACTTGCATACTGGTTAGAATTAAAAGATTATTTCGAAACAGTAAAAATTCCTTTTCCAATATTATTGCTCCGTAATTCCGTACTGATCCAAACCAAAAAGCAAGCAGAAAAAATTAAAAAACTCAATATCTCAGATATAGATTTGTTTTTGAAGCAACACGAATTAATTAATCGAAAAGTCCGGCAAATATCTAATATAGATATAAATTTTGATACACAACGTAAGCATTTAAAGAAGCAATTTGTAGAAATGTACGAATTGGCAAAACAAACCGATGTTACTTTTATTAACGCAGTAAAAGCGCAGGAAATAAAACAACTTAAAGGGCTGGATGTTTTGGAAGATAGGTTACTAAAAGCACAAAGACGAAAACTTAGCGATCATGTAAAACGGTTGGCAACTATACAAAACGAGCTTTTTCCTAATCATAGCTTGCAAGAACGGAATAAAAATTTTTCTGAACTATACTTGGAGTATGGAGAAGAATTAATCCCCCAATTAATTAAAAACTTAGATCCGCTAAAAGGAGGGTTTTTGATTTTGAAAGATTAAAGAACATACCTTTGTGCATAAATCTTTTTTAATCCCCCGATGGTTTTATTTTTCGGGGGCTTTTACCTCAAAACAAAATGCGCTATCATAAGTAGTACTCCCGGATTGTTGATTTTTGAGGGGTATAAGCTTTTTAAGGCTATGCTAACTCTTTTTTGATCCAGTTAGGATTTTTGATCCATATAGTATTTTTGACCCAGCTCCCGATAGCTTTATTTTTCTTTAGGTAAGGACCGGTATTTTCTTTTATCAGATCTGAAATAGATACAGAAAACGCATTATTTTGATTATTAGTTGTCTGTGGTTGTTTGTTTTTAAAAACATTAACAAAAGAGTCCTTGTTAGAAAAGATGTTTTGATAAGGAGTGTTTTTTGCAAAACAAGCTATGTTTGAAAAGAACAAAAAAAATAAAATAAGGTTTGATGTAAAATTTTTCATGGTTTTTGGTTTTAAAGAGTTTAAGATTTAAGGTGTTTTATAAATTAAAATGCCAAAATATGTATGTCTTGCAGGTATTATTATTGTTTTTTTTAAAATTGTTTGATACTTAAAATTATTTAATTAGGAATAAACTATTTTAAGTGGTCGATTATTGGTTATTTTGTGTCGATCAATCGTTATTTGATATAGATGAATGGTTTTGTTTGTTTGTTTTATCAAAAGCCTATTTTTTAAAGCAGGTCGTTAAGAGTTCTTGAAGAATTATGAGCGCTGCACCAAAACAAGATTTAACAAACAATTTCTATGCTTTTTATAGATCAGGAATCAAAGATGTTTATAAAATAATCAGTGTAGTTAAAAATTATTCTATTTAGGATTTCGAAGGTTATAATTTAATTTTATTTTTGCCTATGCAAAACAACGTACTTATTTTAGATTTCGGATCGCAATACACACAACTTATAGCAAGAAGAGTTAGAGAGTTAAATATATATTGCGAAATACACCCTTATAACAATTTGCCAGAAAATGTTTCTGATTTTAAGGCAGTAATCCTTTCGGGTTCTCCCTTTTCGGTAAGAGGAGAAGATGCTCCTCATCCTGATTTATCAGAAATAAGAGGTAAAAAACCTTTACTAGCCGTTTGTTACGGAGCACAATATCTTGCTCATTTTAGTGGAGGAGAAGTTGCACCTTCAAATACAAGAGAATATGGCAGAGCGAATTTGTCTTTTATTCAAGAAGGAGAACAGTTCTTTGAAAGTATAAACAAAGGTTCTCAAGTATGGATGAGTCACAGTGATACCATCAAAAAACTTCCTGAAGGAGCTGTTAAGTTAGCAAGTACCGGCGATGTAGAAAATGCAGCCTATAGAATAGGAGGAGAAGAAACCTATGCCATTCAATTTCACCCTGAAGTATATCACTCAACCGATGGAAAGAAATTATTAGAGAATTTTTTAATAAAGATAGCAGATGTTCAGCCAGATTGGACACCAGATTCCTTTGTAGACTCTACCGTTGCAGAACTAAAAGAAAAATTAGGTAACGATAAAGTGGTATTAGGTTTAAGTGGAGGTGTGGACTCAACGGTTGCAGCTGTATTATTGCATAAAGCAATAGGAGAAAACCTGCATTGTATTTTTGTAAATAATGGGTTGTTACGTAAAAATGAGTTCTCTGCAGTATTGGATCAGTACGAAGGTATGGGGCTTAATGTAAAAGGAGTAGATGCTTCGGCACGTTTTTTGGATGCCCTTGCAGGAGAAAGTGATCCAGAAGGGAAACGAAAAATAATTGGTAAAATTTTTATAGAAGTATTTGATGATGAAGCACACCAGATAGAAGATGCAAAATGGTTAGGTCAAGGCACTATTTATCCTGATGTAATAGAATCTGTATCTGTTAATGGTCCTTCAGCAACTATTAAATCTCATCATAATGTTGGAGGATTACCCGATTTTATGAAATTAGAAGTTGTAGAACCATTACGTATGCTGTTTAAAGATGAAGTAAGAAGAGTAGGTGCATCGATGGGGATTGATCCGGAACTATTAGGAAGACATCCTTTTCCGGGACCAGGATTAGCTATTCGGATATTAGGCGATATAACTCCAGAAAAAGTAGCTGTTTTACAAGAAGTAGATGCTATTTTTATAAACGGTTTAAAAGAAGATGGACTATATGATAAAGTATGGCAAGCAGGAGCTATTTTGTTGCCAGTACAGAGTGTTGGAGTAATGGGAGATGAGCGTACCTATGAAAATTGTGTGGCATTAAGAGCGGTAGAAAGCACAGACGGAATGACGGCAGACTGGGTGAATTTACCTTACGAGTTCTTGCAAAAAACTTCTAATGCAATAATAAACAGGGTAAAAGGCGTTAATAGAGTAGTATATGATATAAGTTCTAAGCCTCCTGCAACAATTGAGTGGGAGTAAATTCTTAGTTTTATATAGAGGGGAACAAAAAAATAATTAGACAATACATGAAAAAGTTTTTATTGATCTTTCTGTTGCTGATAGTGTCAGGCGTTACTTATGCACAGCAATATAAGAGCCATAAAGTAGCAAAAGGAGAAAATGTGTACAGAATAGCAAAACGCTATAATACTACCCCCGAAGCTATATATAAGATAAACCCAACAGCAAAAGAAGGGATAAGCGAAGGAGAGATTTTGGCAATACCTGTTTTAAGCGATCAAGAATATAAAATACACGTCGTAGAAAAAGGGGATACAGTATACAGCCTTTCAAAAAAATATAATATTAGTGTAGAAACTATTTATTTGTTAAATCCAGAAGCAGATAAAGGGATTAATCTTGGTCAAATCCTTAATGTAGGTAAAATCGATAAAAAAAATACAACAAGATTAGATGATAATAAAGAAGGTGGTAAAGATGCCGTTTTGGATAGTTTAAAAACTATACCTGAAAAACAAAAAATAATACGGTATATAACCCATAAAGTTAAGAAAAAAGAAACACTATACAGTATCGCCAAAAACTACAAAATAACAGTAGAAGATATTAAAAAAAATAATAAGAGATTATACTCAGAACAAATCAGAAAAAAAGATAAATTACGAATACCTGTATTTGCAAGTGAATCTACAGGTAGTGAACCTGCAAAAATTTTAACAGATTCCAGGTTATCTACTACTACTAGATATACAATAAAACCAAAAGACACAAAATATAGCATTGCCAGACGACATGGGATTACTATTAATGAGTTAGAACAGCTTAACCCTAATATTAATTCAGAATTTCCTGTCGGAATGCAAATAACAGTTCCTACAAGTGTATTTGTTTCCTTAAAAGATGCGGTTCAGCCAGGTTTTGAATTGTACCAGGTTAAGCCTAAAGAAACAATTTTTCGTATTTTGAGACGTACAGGCATATCTTCGGATTCTTTGTTTAAAATGAACCCTTATTTGCGGGAAGGTTTAAAAGCAGGAATGGTAATTACGATTCCTAAAGATACATTGGCCATAAGTAAAAGTTTGTCCAAAGAAAAATATGTAGATTTAGGGAAAAACCTTTATAATTTTTCCCCTAAAAAAATAGCCGTAATGCTTCCTTTTGGGCTGGATACATTAAATTTTGAAGCTAGAAAAGAAACAGAAGGATATTTGAAGAGTAAACAAAGTCTAAGAATAGCATTAGATCTTTATAGCGGGATTTTGATAGCAATAGATTCTGCAAAAACCAGAGGAATCACTACCGAGTTGACTGTTTTTGACACACAAAAAAATAATAATACAGAGTATGTAAAAGGCTTAATAGCTGAAAATGATTTTAAAAATACAGATGCTATAATTGGACCATTATATCAAAATAATGCAGAAATAGTTGCTTCACAACTTAAAAAATATAACACACCCATATTTTCGCCAGCTTCAAGAAAAGAATCAGAATTGTATAATAATATCTTTCAGACACGCCCTACAAATGAGATATTGCAAGATAAAATAATATCTTTTGTAGAAAAAGATTCTACTAGTAAAAATATTGTAATAATAGTTCAGCAAGGAGCTAAATATGAAGAGGTGAAAAAGAAATTAGTAGCCAAATTCCCTGATGCTAAAATTGCCAAAATAGAAGAAGGTAACTACCTTTATGAAGTTAGGCTTAACAAAGTTTTGGATAAAAATAAACCAAATTGGGTTTTTTTAGAATCAGATGATGTGGCTATGATTAGTAATGTTATCCCTTTGCTTAACGCAAAAGCAGAAAGCCATAAAATAACTTTATTTACTACAGACAAAAACAATGCCTTTGATGATGATAATATAAAAAACGAACATTTGTCAAAGCTGCACATGCACTACCCGTCTGTAGACAAAGAATTTGATAATAAAGAAGAAGAAATAACCCCGTTTATAGAGCGTTATAAAAAACAATACGGATCTGATCCTAATAAATGGGCTATAAGAGGTTTTGATATAGCATACGATATTTTGATGCGATTAGGGACCTCAGATAATATATATAATGCTGCTTTTGATGGAACAACAGAGTATGTTAAAAATAAATTTAATTATTCCAAAAAACTTTTAGGGGGATATAGTAATCAAGCAGCATATCTTGTTAAGTTTGATGATGAATTAAAACTAAGTGTTGTAGAGTAATCCTTATATCTCTATGATATAGCTTTCTAAAGAAAAAAGCACAAACTCACGCGTACAAGTATTAATTAAGGAATATAAATTAATACTGAATAAAAAATGTTTTAAGATGTAGAAAAAAATATTTTTTACATATCTTTGATATAGTTGAGGTTGTGTGTTTTCTTTTTTTGTGCAAAAAAACTTCTGTGGCATGATAATTGATAAGTTTAATTATCGAAGAAAACAAAGGAAAATAAATCACTGGTTTTATAATAGTATATATAATTTAAAATTTTGTATATTTAGAAACTAGAAAAGTAAAACTATTTTTATAAAGTGCTAACAATATTTGCCCCATATTGTGTTTCTTAGTACTTCAGGAATAGGCAAAGTATAACTTTATTAGGGCATAATTGTTTGCAATTATGATTAAGTACATTACTATTATTTTATTCTTATTTATTACCAATAATAATGGTTATGTAGGCAAATTCTCTTATACAGAAAGGAGTGAGTTGGCATGGTCAGACTTTAGAGGAAAGCCTAATATGAATAGCAATTTTGATGCTAGTGTAAATACAGGAATTACCTATCAGTGGTCTTATGGTAAAGATAAAGGAGAAATTGAGTTAAACTATCAAGTAGATAGTTTTTGTTATCCCTCATTGTCTTGGGTAAAGAGAGGGCAAATGTCTGATGGGCTTTTGTCTCACGAACAATTGCATTTTGATATTTCTGAGTTGCATGCGCGAATAATGCGCAAAAGATTAAAAGAATATAAAGCAGGAAGTAATATACGCCGGGACCTTAATAAAATGTATAAACTGGTAGAAAGAATGAGAATCAATATGCAGGAAAGGTATGATGAAGAAACAGATCATTCAAGAAATAAAGAAGCACAAAAAAAGTGGGAAAAAAAGGTAGAAACATTAATGTGGTACTATAGAGATTTTACTAAATAACCCCTTTCTTAATCTATGGAAATCCAGCTTCAAAAGGATTTTTTAACCAAATTAGCACATGCTAAAATGCCTTTCGGTAAATACAAAGACAGATACCTTATCGATCTTCCCGAATATTATATTGTATGGTATCATAATAAAGGTTTTCCTAAAGGTGTGTTAGGGCAACAGTTGCAAACAGTATATGAATTAAAACTTAATGGCTTAGAATATTTAATTAGAAACATTAAAGATTTGTAGCGTTTTTTTATTTTTAAACAATATTACTAATTTATATTTCATTAGGGTTATACATTAAAAAAACAGGTTGTTACAACTGAAAAACCTTTCAAATACAGACACTACACTGTGCTTTTTAATTTAACCGCAACCATTTGATCTTTTTATAACAATTTCTAATACCATTTTAACTTTGAAATAATGCGTATAGAAATTGAATTTATTTTTTAAGTATTCAAGGCAAAAAACTTGTACCGGACTTGATCTGGTATCAAGCATAGCTGTAGTTACGGTTATATTTTTTAACGAAGAATAGACGAAAAAGAAATAATTTATTAGTACTATTTCAAAGTTAAAACGGTATAATACATGTTTGTAAAAAACAAATAACGCCAGAAAAAATCTGGCGTTATTTATGTATCTAAAAAATTCTTATATAATATTTGTATTATGAAGCAGTTTCTTTTGTTTTAGAAAATATATCAATATCTATCTGGTTTTTTATAAGATCATTAAATGTTTCGCGTTTACGAATCAAATGCGCTTCCCCCTCGTGCCATAAAACCTCTGCAGGACGATAACGGGAATTATAGTTGCTGGCCATAGAAAAACAATAAGCTCCGGCATTTTTAAAAGCTACAATATCCCCTTCTGTGATTTCAGAAATCCTTCGGTTTGTAGCAAAAGTATCCGTTTCACAAATATACCCAACTACAGAGTAGAATCGTTCCTTTCCTTCAGGGTTGGATATATTAATAATTTCGTGGTGAGCATTGTAAAACATTGGTCGGATTAAGTGGTTAAAACCACTGTCAATTCCTGCAAAAACAGTAGATGTAGTTTGTTTGATTACATTTACTTTTGCCAAAAAGTACCCGGCCTCACTGACCAAAAATTTGCCAGGTTCAAATCCAAGTGTTAATTCTTTACCGTATTCTTTGCAAAAAGAATTAAAACGTTTGGTCATTTTACTACCAAACTCCTCAATATTGGTTTCAATATCTCCTGATTTATAGGGTACTTTGAATCCGCTTCCGAAATCTATAAAATCCAGGTTTTTAAAATTCATTGCAGTCTCAAAAAGTATTTCACATGCACGCAGAAAAACTTCAATATCTAAGATATCGCTACCTGTATGCATGTGTATTCCATTAATACGCATTCCTGTGTTTTTTACAATCCTAAGAATATGCGGGATTTGATGGATGGATATGCCAAATTTGCTATCAATATGCCCTACAGATATTTTGCTGTTTCCTCCTGCCATTACATGTGGGTTCATGCGTATACATACAGGTACATCGGGGTGTTTTGTGCCAAATTGTTCCAGGATAGAAAGATTGTCAATATTTATTTGTACACCCAAAGAAGAAACTTCTTCTATCTCTTCAAGAGAAACCCCGTTGGGAGTAAAAACAATACTACCTGGTTTTACGCCAGCTTTTAACCCTAATTCTACTTCTTGTACAGAAACAGTATCTAACCCGGCTCCTAATGAATTTATTAGCTTTAAAATAGCAAGATTTGACAGTGCTTTGACTGCATAATTAAGTTTTAACCGTTTGACTTCCTTGAAAGAATCAGAAAGGCGGTTGTACTGTGAAATAATCTTTGAGGAGTCATATACATAAACCGGACTCCCAAACTCATTTGCAATTGCTAATAAATTTTCATTTTCCATTGTGTCACAAATTTAAGCTCACGAAATTATCAATAAAATTAGAGATATTGTCGTCTTATCAAGAAAAAAACTAATATAATAGTAGATTTTTGCATTTTTAACTTGTACTTAATCTCTATAAACAGGGTAATTAGTATTTTTAATAAAAAAAACATGCTACCTCTTTTTCCTTTACAAACAGTGGTATATCCAGGAGAACGATTACAGTTACATATTTTTGAAAAAAGATACCAACAGTTGGTTGAAGATTGCCAGAAAGAAGGTTTTCTGTTTGGGATACCTGCATATATGGATGAAAAATTAGAATATGGAACTGAAGTAAAACTTCAAAGAGTGGTTCAAAAATATCCTGAAGGAGAAAGTGATATTATATGTTTGGGAACAAGGATTTTTAAGATTCATAGCTTTTATCAACAGTATCCGGGTAAGTTATATTCTGGAGGAGATGTAGAGTTTTTTATTGATAAAGATAATAGCACCGAAGAATTACAAGGAGAGCTGCTTAAAAATATAGCAATGCTGTATATAGAATTGGCTATGGATAATCCTCCTGTGTTTGATATTCCTTTTGCAAGTTATCAAGTAGCTCACAAAATAGGTTTGGCTTTGCATCAAGAATATGATTTATTGAAAATCAGGAATGAATCTGACCGCTTAAAGTATCTTATAGCGCATCTCAAAGCCACTATTCCGGTAATTAGAGAGATGAACAGAACTAAAGAATCGATTAAAATGAATGGACATTTTAAGAATTTTGACCCTTTGGATTTTAAAAAATTTCAACTATAATTTTGAAAGACGTTTTTATAATTAGGTTGTTTTTTGGCAACTTAAATTTCTTCCGGGTTTTTTACAATAAAAGATTGGCACAGTAACTTCACTTTTGTTATTTTTGGAACTCCTATTAAAAAAGGTAAAAAATAACATTATGAACTTACACGAATATCAGGGTAAAGAAATATTAAGCAGCTTTGGCGTGCGTATTCAGCGTGGTATTGTAGCGCAAAATGCAAACGAAGCTGTTGCAGCAGCAAAACAACTTACAGCCGAAACCGGAACAGGATGGCATGTGATTAAAGCACAGGTTCATGCTGGTGGACGAGGAAAAGGTGGTGGAGTTAAGCTGGCTAAAAACCTTCAGGAAGTAGAGTCTATAGCAGAACAAATTATCGGAATGAACTTAATCACTCCACAAACTTCTGCCGAAGGTAAAAAAGTACATCAGGTATTGGTGGCAGAAGATGTATATTATCCGGGCGATAGTGAGCCAGATGAATTTTATATGTCTGTTTTATTAAATCGTGCTTCTGGTTGTAATATGATTATGTATTCTACAGAAGGAGGAATGGATATTGAAACTGTAGCAGAAGAAACTCCTCATTTAATTTTTACAGAAGAGGTAGATCCATCTGTTGGATTACTTCCTTTTCAAGCAAGAAGAATAGCTTTTAATTTAGGGTTAAGTGGTACAGCATTTAAAGAAATGACCAAATTTGTAACGGCATTATATACAGCTTATACCAAATCTGATGCTTCTTTATTTGAAATCAATCCGGTTCTTAAAACAAGTGATGATAAAATTATGGCAGTTGATGCCAAAGTGACCTTGGATGATAATGCATTGTATCGTCATAAAAATTATGTCGATATGCGCGATATTCGTGAAGAAAACCCAATCGAAGTAGAAGCAAAAGAAGTTGGTCTGAATTATGTGGATCTGGACGGAAATGTTGGGTGTATGGTAAATGGGGCTGGTCTTGCAATGGCTACTATGGATTTGATTAAACAAGCAGGTGGAGAACCAGCTAACTTTTTGGATGTAGGTGGTACTGCAGATGCAAAACGTGTAGAAACAGCTTTTAGGATTATCTTAAAAGATCCAAATGTAAAAGCAATCCTTATTAATATTTTTGGAGGTATTGTTCGTTGTGACAGAGTAGCACAAGGTGTTGTAGATGCTTATAAAAACATGGGAGATGCGATTAAAGTGCCTATCATAGTTCGTTTACAAGGTACCAATGCCGATATAGCAAAAGAATTGATCGATAATAGTGGATTGGATGTGCAAAGTGCAGTACAGTTTCAAGAAGCTGCGGATAAAGTACAAGCAGTATTAGCTTAATAAATTAACATATTTTATTTAAAAGCGATCTTTTTTAAGGTCGCTTTTTTTGTTACAGTTTTAAAAAGATGATTAGTATGAACAAAAGAGTAAAACAAATAGTACACAGGTTAGGAATGGATCCTCATCCAGAAGGAGGTTTCTATAAAGAAACCTACAGGAGCAGTGGTGTTATCCCCAAAGATATTTTGAAAAACGGATTTACAGGAGAGCGTAATTACTGCACTGCCATTTATTTTCTTCTTACATCTAATAATTTCTCGGCTTTTCATAAAATTAAGCAGGATGAAATATGGCATTATTATGAAGGATCTTCTTTGTGTGTACATGTAATAAATTTGGAAGGAAAATACATTAAATACAAAGTAGGTATGAATCTGGATAACGGTGAATTACCGCAATTAGTTGTCCCGGCAGGTTGTTGGTTTGCTTCTGGTGTAAAAAATGACAATGGTTATTCTTTGGTAGGTTGCACTGTTTCCCCCGGGTTTAATTTTGAAGATTTTGAATTAGCAAAAAGAAATGATTTGCTTCAAAAATTTCCAAAATACGAAGATGTGATAATACAATTTACCAGAAATTAATATTTTATAGATAAGATGTATTGTTTTATCTTCCTATAATATAATTAATACTTACTGTTGCCAGATCAGAATCCGGGAATTTAGAAAAATATTTTTCGTCACTTTGTAACCCTGCTTCTTTAATTACCTTAAGAAAAGAGTCGATCTCTAAAATATACTGATCAGAAAATCCATGGGTAGCATCGTATGCAGTAGCAGCAGTTTTTCCTAAATTACCAGCGGTTAATGCAGGGTTGATTGTATGTAATTCTATAACTATCAAACCAAATTTTGCAATGTAAGGCGCCCATTTTTTAAAATGATCTTTTAGGTTACATTCTACGTCGTTATTATGCAGTCTTTTTCCCCGGTAAGCAAATGCGCCTGTAGATAAGCTAGGTGTGTCTAAAAGAGAAGACGGGGTGCTCCATATTCTGTTATGATCTAAAAATGTTCTTACAGATAGCAAGTCTTTTAATTCGATAGCGTAGTTTTCTTTTAGATCTTTTTGGAGTAAATCAGGATCGCTGATATCCCCCCAAATTACCTTTGCCCAAATATCTGCCTGAATTAAATTAGCTCTGGTGACCTTTAGAGCTGCCTTGTTGTAATCAGCGCCAACTAAAAAAAGCGGATAATTATCCAAGTGCTTTCCTCTTAAGGTTTGAGTTTCTATTACTTCAAAAAGGTGAATTAAAAATGCACCATTACCACATCCCATATCCAAAATCCCTTTTGGTTGTTCTTCTAATGGTTTATTGAATAAGCTAACAATGATTTCGTCAATCTTTTTAAAATAAGTTGTATGTGCGCCTCCACTTCCCCAAACATTCATTTCTCTATCCACATGTATTTCATCCCCTGTTTTTGAATCCCATAAAATATTTGGATCCCCAAATAATAAAGTATCCATTTGTCGAAACATAGGAATATAGGAAACGGTAACGCCATAAGCAGATGCTCTTTTTGCAAAAAACAAACCTTTGTTTGTAAAAGTGTAATTGCCATTGGATTTGCTAAACCAGCCAAGATTGCTTAAAAAAGTGAGAATCGAATCAAAGCTTTCAGGAAATTTATGATATTCATCTGCACTAAAAGATGCTTCCATAAAATATTTATGAAACATTCCTCCCATTCCTAAATGTACTATTGTTGGACCGACTAAAATGCCTTCAATATGTTTTAATATTTGATTTTGAATATTTGTAATTGTAGTATTGGTGTTCAAATCTAAGTAAAAACGATTCTCGTATTTTTTAAATAGTTTTTCTAATTTTTGAAATGGTTCTAATTCAAATTTTCTGGGGTGAAATTTTGCAGAATACTCTAATAAACCAATAACATCTTTATATAAATAAAAGTGGTCAAAAGCTATTTTTGATATCTCATTAATTTTTATAATAACATCTCCGTTACTTGTTTTATAATCCAACCAGCCTTGCGCACTTAATATTCGCAAAGCTACATTCAGATATCCTTCGTTGGCATTTTTGGCAGTAGCAATTTCAGATATAGAAACCTCGGTTTTTTCAAGAAGATAATCTGTGACTTTATTTTTGTAAAGAGAGTAGGCAACAGGGGCAACAGCAATCCCGTCTAAATGATAAAAAAGTTCCTCTCTGAATAGTTGTTTTTCTGCGATAGTAAGCATGAAAATAGTTTTTGGTTGTATAGGTGCAATATGTGCACAACCAAATCTAAGCAATTATTTGGGAAACATCATTTTAAAAAAAATCAAAAAAGATATTTTTAAAATCGTAATAGTAAGATTATTTATTCAGTTTTGGTAACAGGTTTTTTTTCTTCTTTTTTGGGCATAGGACCTCTAAGATGAATTATTAAACCATTTAAAAAGTTACGCAAAATCTGATCCCCACATTCCATGTACTTTGGATGATCTTCGCTTCTGAAAAGTGCACTTAATTCACTTTTACTAACTTTAAAGTCTACTAAAGCACAGATTTTTATAATATCATCATCCCTTAGCTTGTGTGCGACTCTTAATTTTTTAAAAATATCATTATTTGTTAATCCCATTGTGCAAAGGTATATTTTTTAGACGTAAAACAAGAGTAAAATTAATATAGGAATTATTGAAAATAACAAAAGAGTAGAAGTTTACTCTAATATTTACTATTTTCGATAAAAAAGTAATTGGTTTATGTATAGTAAAGAGGAAAAATTAAGCTTGCTGTTAGAAATGATACAGTTTGCAAATGTGGATAAAAAATGGAAAGAACAAGAGTATCATTTTATTTTAGCGGTAGCTGCACAACTTAAGATATCTAAAGAAGAGGTAGATACTTTAATAAAAGAAGGGGCAGAGAAAAAAAATATACATCCGGAATCTCAAAGGATTCTTCAGTTTCACAGATTGGTATTGCTTATGAATGTGGATCAGGAAATCTCTCAAAAAGAGATTTATAAAATTAAAGATATTGGACTGCACATGGGATTACGGTCCGAGGCAATTGATACCGTTCTTGAAAAAATGCATGACTATCCTAATAAAGTAATTCCACCACAAGAATTGATATCTATTTTCACCAGATTTTATAATTAGAGATACATTGTATGTTTAGCAAATAAAAACAAACATTTGCTTAGCAGATGAGATAACCAAACAACAGGATAAAACTTGCTGTTTGGTTTTTTTATGTGATTTTGTCATTTTATTTAAATGAAATATTGACATTTTGTCACTATTCTATTGTGTTTTAATGACATTTTGTCGTTAATTTAGGATTGGAACTTAAGTTGCTATATACTCATTGAAGTTAAAAATTTAAAATAACCTTTAAAACATAATACAATGAGTTTAATAAAAAGAGCAGACAGATTACCTTTCCTTTTTGAGGATTTGTTTACTACAGATTGGCTTGGAGGAACAACTAATGTTAACAAGATAGGGTTTAATACTCCTGCGGTTAATGTAAAAGAAACTGATGAAGGATTTCAGGTAGAGTTAGCAGCTCCGGGATTGGTTAAAGAAGACTTCAATATCGAATTAGATAATGATTTACTTGTAATTTCTTCTGAAAAAAAATCAGAGAGCGAATCTGAGGAAAAAGGTAAGTATACCAGAAAAGAGTTTAGTTACACTTCCTTTAAAAGGTCGTTTACTTTACCAGAAACTGCAGATGCAAATAAAATTGAAGCATCTTATGAAAATGGTATGTTGCTAATAAAATTACCTAAAAAGGAAGAAGCAAAAGTACAGCCTAAAAGGTTGATTGAGATTTCGTAATTCGATTTGAAATTTTATTTAGTTAATTTGATTGTTATGAAAAACGCTCTTTGATATAAAGAGCGTTTTTTTATAAAATGATGTAAACTTCATTTTTTTTACGTATCATTGTGATATCAAAATGATATTATTATGAAAAATGAAAAAAATATAAAAACTAGTAATGGTTACTTAATGTTAACTGTGCTATTGTTAATTGCGATAGCCATGATAGTAGGATTAATTGTAGTAGATAGCCCTCTGTTTTTAGTACTTATTATACCAATGTTATTTATAGGAAGAGGTTTTTTTATTGTAAATCCTAATAGCTCTAAGGTAATGGTACTATTTGGTGCTTATAAAGGAACAGTAAAAAGCAATGGATTCTTTTGGGCAAATCCTTTTTATACAAAGCAAAAAATTTCTTTAAGAGCCAGAAATTTTTATAGTGAACGAGTAAAAGTAAACGATAAGATTGGTAATCCAATTTTGATTAATGTAATTTTGGTGTGGAAAGTAAGTGATACATATAAAGCAGCTTTTGATGTAGATCAGTACGAAGAGTTTGTACGTGTACAAACAGATGCTGCTGTAAGAAAACTTGCGGGTTCTTATCCTTATGATAATTTTGCTGATGGAGAACATGAAGTTACATTACTGTCGGGTATGGATGAAGTAAATGAAGCTTTAGAAAATGAAATAACAGAACGTTTGGCTATTGCAGGAATAGAGGTAACGGAGGCGAGAATAGGATATTTGGCTTATGCACCAGAAATAGCAAGCTCTATGTTAAAAAGGCAACAAGCTGTTGCTATTGTTGCAGCTCGTAAAAAGATAGTAGAGGGGGCTGTTGGTATGGTAGAAGATGCTTTGATTAAATTGTCTGCAGATAATATAATTGATTTTGATGAGGATAAAAAAGCATCTATGGTTAGTAACTTAATGGTTGTCTTGTGTGGAGATAAAGAAGCAGTTCCGGTTATAAATGCAGGAACTTTACATTCATAGTTTATGAGTAAGAAAAAATCGTTTGTTTTAAGAATAGATCCAGAAACCTTTAAGCTGATTGAAAAATGGGCGGATGATGAATTTAGAAGTGTTAATGGTCAATTAGAATGGATGATGCACAAATGCCTTAAAGATGCAAAACGATTAAAGCATAAAAATAAACCAGATGATACTTCTTTAGAGAAGTAGGAAAAAAATGATTACCATAAAAAAATGCTCTTTATATCAAAGAGCATTTTTTTTATGATGTATTACCTACAACGAACCCTCGATGTATTTAGATTTAAGTCTAATTATATAATAATGTATAACTATAAGATTGGGAATCCAACAAAGCCAGGCAACTATTTTATAGGCAATTATAAAGTCTTGAATAAGTATAACAAGTATAGGTAGCCATATTCTAAGAGTTACGGCAGCAAAACACAATGCATAACTATAGTACATCATTGTTTGATGTTGCACTATTTGAGCATTTTTAGCATGCCAGTATCCTTTTAGGGTTGTATATAACCAAAGAATGCCAAGACTAATAAACCCTAAAGAAGCTATAATTCCTCCTGTAGCAAAGAAACCAATATAGATTCCCGAAATTCCACTTATAAAAACGGTAGTCACATAGATTTTACCCATACGCTTATGTAGTTCTGACCGAGAGTTTCTCATTTTTTTATTAAACAGGATCCAGCCTATTAATAATGAAATACCTCCCAGAAAGATGTGATTATAGAAGGCTATATTCCAAGTCATATTCGCTAATAATTCGCCATCTTTTGAGGATAACAACCCAAACTTTGGAGAGGTAAAATATAAAAAAGGATAGAGACCTATTATAGTGCTTAATAGAATAAAAATGACTTGGATAATTTTTTTCATCGCTTGTGAATTAAAGATCCAACCACTTTTTAAAATTAGAAGTCCGCTCTCGGGAAACAATGATTTGATCCTCATTCACAGGCTTTAATTTCAATAATAACCTACTATTAAAATAGCTGTGAATCTCAACTACAGCTTTAACAGAAATCATAAATTTTCTGTTAATTCTAAAAAAATGAACAGGATCTAGAATATCTTCAAGTTGATCTATAGTATATTCAATAGGATATTGTTTTCCTTTGTGGGAATGTAAAAAAATAATTCCTTCGTGAGATTTAAAATAGGCAATATCATCTACATTAAATGTATTAAATTGATTTCCTACTTTAACCATAAAGCGACGTTTGTACTCTTTTGTAAACAAGTTTTTAATACGCTCGAACTTTACATCATCTGCTAACTTATCAGACCCGGTAAAACTTTTTTTGTATTTGGCAAGAGCGTTTTTCAAATCTTTTTTGTCAATTGGCTTTAGCAGGTAGTCTAGTCCGTTATATTTAAACCCCCTTATGGCATACTCGTTATATGCCGTAGTAAAAATAATGGGAGGGTGGTCTTCTAGCATATCTAAAATATCGAATCCGTATCCATCATTTAACTGAATATCCAGGAATATTAGGTCAGGAAGCGGATTATTCTCAAACCAATACCTTCCATCTTCAACAGAGGTAATTTGGCCGGCAATTTTTATTTCTGGAGCTAACTCTTCGATGAGATTTGCCAAACGCTTAGAGGCTATATTTTCGTCTTCAACAATTACAGCAGTCATTTTATGAAACTTTTACCATGGTAACTTCTTTTATGTCTTTGGTTAATAGAGGGATAGTAACTTTAAAGTAGTTATGCTCTGTTTCTATTAATACTTCTTGATTTGTATAAAAGGAATACCTCTTTTTGATATTTTTAAGTCCTAATTGTGTGGATTTTTCTTTTTGTTTTCTTACCCTTAAATTATTTTGAATAAGAATACAACTTTTTTCGATAGAAATAATGCTAATCTCCAAAGGCTTTTCTTTAGAGTAGTAATTATGCTTTAAGGCATTTTCTACAAGCATTTGTAACGATAGGGTAGGGATTACATATTTTTTTGGGTTAACCGAAATGTGAGTCGTAATGCTAAGCGCACCTTCATGTCTGATATTCATCATAAATATAAAAGAATCCAAAAAGTTTAATTCTTTTTCCAGACTAACCAAATCTTCCTCTCGATTATCTAAGATATATCGATAGCATGTTGCTAATCTGGATACAAAATCAGAAGCCAGATCCCTGTCTTGATACATTAATGATGTAAGAGTATTTAAACTATTAAATAAAAAATGAGGGCTTATTTGGTTTTTTAGGGACCTATATTTAGATGCCATTACTTCTTTTTTAAGCTTATTCATAGTGAGCTCTAGCTCTTTTTTCTGTTTCAAAGAATAATAAAAAAGATTAAAAATAATAACGGCAAAACCTAAGAGGGTAGCCCTGAAAAAATCTATTCTAAACCGTAACCAAGGTTTATAGGCATTAATTCTGCAAATATGATTAAACTCAAAAATCGCCAAATAATATAATAAGGCAGCTATAGGAATAAAAATCGCCATATTTATAGCAATAATTTTCATACCATTATTTAAATCAAGGCTTTTGCCTTGATTAGAGGTAACCTCTTTTCGTATTAACCAGTCATTGGTCTCCCAGGCAAATATGAAAAGAAAAAAGGCAGTCAAATAATAAAATAAGCTAGTCGCATCAAATCCTGTAACCTCACCGCTATGATCGATAGTCGATTTAATAAGGAAATAAACCACGTTTATAATAATAAAACGAAATGTAAACTTCTTTATATATGCTTTAGATATCATGTGTACAAGTTAATAATAGATGTATTCTTTTTAATAGTACAGGTAAAGATACGTAATGGATATGCAATAATGATTTTCAGACATATTCAATCGTTAGATAAGAAGCTGAATTGTTTTAAATAACATTTGATTTGATAATACAGGGTGCTACTTCGTTTTATACTATTCAGGCTTGTTTTTGACATTTCAAGATTAAAAATACCAATTGGATATTTAAAGCTTTAGGAGTTAAAAAAGAAATCACAGATTTGAATAAAATTAGTAATCAAATCATGAAAAAAATCACTTTTGTATTTATTATAGTATTAGGGTATATAGCTAATGCCCAAACAGGGATAATTAAAGGAAATGTAATAGATAAACAATCTGAAACTCCTTTGGTTGGAGCTACTATCGAATTATTAAATGTAGAACAAAACAACGGTGTGATTACCGATATCGATGGCTATTTTACATTAAAAAATGTGCCATTAGGCCGCCAAAGGATACGAGTAAGTTATATTGGGTTTGAGTCTATTACTCTACCCAATATAGTAGTAACTTCTGGTAAAGATGCTGTAGTTAACATTGCGCTTATAGAATCTTTTGATCAATTAGACGAAATAATTATAACTTCAGAAACCAGTAAAGCTCAGGCAATAAATAAACTTACATCGGTTTCTGCCCGACAATTTGGAGTTGAAGAAGTAACTCGTTTTTCTGGAGGCAGAAGTGATGTAGGGCGTTTGGCAGCAAATTTTGCAGGTGTTTCTTCTCCAGATGATAGTAGAAATGATATTGTAATACGAGGTAACTCCCCAGTGGGATTATTATGGAGATTAGAAGGGATACCTATCCCTAGTCCCAATCATTTTTCAACTGCAGGAACTACAGGAAGCCCCGTATCTGCACTTAATCCAAATCTCTTAAAAAATTCAGATTTTATTACATCAGCATTTCCATCAGAATATGGTAATGCAATTGGAGGGGTATTTGACCTGGGTTTTAGAAAAGGTAATTTAGACGATTATGAATTTACAGGGCAAGTTGGTGTTTTTAGCGGTGTAGAAGCAATGGCCGAAGGTCCTTTAGGGAAAAATAAAGGATCCTTTTTGGTGTCAGGAAGATATTCGTTAGTAAGTATATTAGGGATTGGTGCAGGAGGCACATCGGCGACACCAAATTATTATGATGTTTCATATAACGTAGATTTTGGAAAAAGTAAATTAGGTAATTTTTCATTGTTTGGGATTATTGGTTCTTCGGATATCGAATTTAAAGGAAATGATATTGATGAAGATGACCTGTTTGCTGCAGAAGATGAAAACTCAAGGGCAGATTCTGGTTTTGGTGTAATTGGATTAAAACATCAAATTAATATCGGTTCTTCCTCTTTTTTAAGAATAATAGCTTCCGGATCTTTTACCGGAAATGAATTTGAAATGGATCGTTTTATAAACAAAAACACTTCGCAAGAGCGTATCATAAAATATACCGAGGTGGATAATACAGAATCACGTTTTACCTTTTCTACACTTTTTAACTCAAAATTAAGTAGTAAAAGTACATTGCGAACAGGGGTTTTGGTTGAGAATTTTAAAATTGAAGCTTTACAGCGAGATCGAGAAAAACAACCGGATATTAATGGGGATGGAGATCCGGATCTATTTACTTTTATAGATATAAATGAAAATCTGAATATCATTCAACCTTATGTTCAAGGACAGTTTAGGCTTACAGAAAAATTAACTCTAAATGCGGGGATACATGGTCAATACAGTACTTTAAACGAGCAGTTTGTATTCGAACCCAGGGCAGGTCTTTCATATAAGGCAGGAAAAAATCATAACTTTAATTTCGGGTATGGATTACATCATCAACCCGTTTCTTTGCCACTACTTTTTTTGAATGAAGAAATTAACGGAGAATTAGTTCAAACCAATAAAGATTTGGATTTTGTAAGAAGCAATCATTATGTATTGGGATATGATGTAAGAATTAGTAAGGATTGGAGAGGGAAAATTGAGTTATATTATCAAGATATTGATAATGCAGCAGTAGAACCTTTTTCATCTAGCTATTCTACTTTGACAGAAGGAGCAAACTTTGGATTTGAAAATGATCGGGTGTCGTTAATTAATGAGGGAACAGGTTTTAATCAAGGGATAGAACTGACTTTGGAGAAATTTTTTAGTAATGGATATTATGGATTATTAACTACTTCGTTATTTGAAAGTAAATATAAAGGTAGTGATGGTATAGAACGAAATACACCTTTTAATAATGAATATGTGGCAAATCTTCTTGCAGGAAAAGAATTTGCTATAGGAAAAGCAAAAAAAGATGTGTTATTTTTTGATACAAAGCTAACCATATCAGGAGGGAGGTATTATACCCCTGTAAATTTGGAAGCTTCGCAATCGGCAGGTTTCCAGGTGTTAAGAGAAGATTTGGCTTTTAGCAAGCAAAATGATGACTATTTTAGATGGGATGTTAAGTTTGGGTATAAAATCAATAGTAAATCAAAAAAACGTTCCCACCAACTTTATGTAGATCTTCAAAATGTAACAAACAATGAAAATATCTTTACACGACGTTATAATCGTTTGACCAATAAAGTAGATCAGGTAGATCAAATAGGGTTCTTCCCTGATTTTGGTTATCGTTTTCAGTTTTAAACAGCATCAATTCTTTAACCCGCTTTATGTAGCAGAAAATCTATTGCATAAAGCGGGTTAAATGAAATAATTGTAGACTACATCAAGAATTATTTTTTAATTTTAATGAATTGGATATTTTTATAGAGCAAAAGATGTCCAATTCATTTTTCAGCTTTTGGGTAATTATTCCATCCTCTATCCATGTATGGATATCTCCTAAATAGTACATCCCCAGATAATTTGCAGTTTCTGTAAAAGGCATCGTAAAACCTTCTTTTAATTCAGAATCAGAGCCACAACTTATAAGGGCCATCTTTTTTTCTTTTAATTTATAACCTATCTCTTTTTCTGTTTTTAGGCAATCGGTTATTCGATCTATAAAATTTTTTAATATTCCGCTCATGGTATACCAATACACAGGAGTAGCAAAAATAATAGTATCATAGTTGTCTACAATATCTCTCATTAATGGAATGAAATCATCATTTCTATTTTTGAAATCATAATCAAAAGCACCAATGGTTTTTGATTTTAAATCTATGATATCAAATCCGGTTTTTTCTTTTATAAATAATGCTATTGTATTGGTGTTTCCATCGCTTCTTGAGCTTCCTTGTAGTATTACTCCTTTATTCTTCATTTTTAGATAATTAAATTCAGAGCAAAGCTATTTTGTTTATTTTAGTTATCCAATAAGGGGTAAATTTTGCCCTATTATAATTGATCTCCAAACTCCGTAAGTATCGTAAAAACAGAAGAAAGCTTACGGCCTAAAGAGGTCATGGAATATTCTGTTTTTTTAGGAAATTGATTAAAATCTTTTTTTTGAATAAGACCATCTTCTACCATTTCCTTAAGTTGTTGTGTCAATGCTCTTTTTGAAGCTTCAGGCAACCCTTCTTGTATATCCTTTAACCTAACAGGCCTTTTTAAAAGTTCACTTAAGATAGCCGGTTTCCATTTACCAGAAATTACAAGCAGAGTTTTTTCAATAGAGCAATCACTTTTAATTGGTATTTTACGTTGATATGAACTCATTTTTATAAAGTGATTTCATGTTAGAAATAATATTATACCATAGATTTATTACAATACGATGATTTTTCAAAATCCCTGATATTAATAGAAAGAACAGGTACATCAGGAAACATGATTTTTAAAGTGCTTATTATTTTTCTGGAAAGATTGGCTTTTTGAGCTTCATTTCTACCTTCCATAATATTACCAAATACATGAATAAAATCATCCTGAGTATTTCCTGTAGAATAATATTTAAAAGGATGAATCCGTACTTTAATATCTCCTTCGCTAAAAAGTTCTGTTGATTCTGCGGCATTGTATACTGCTTGTATGATTTCTTGAGGGGATTTTAATTGAATAATGTTCTCTGAACAATCTAATACAAAATGTGGCATGTTTTATTGCTAAAGGTAATTAATAGTACAATGGTTGAACAATTTTTTAACTTTTCGTTATTACTGAAGGCATTAGAGTTATTGTGATTTATAAAAAGAATTATGTTGAAATTCAATCTTTTTCTAAACAAATTAATTGTTTTTAAAATATTCTTCCACTTGTAGAATATTTTCTTCTTTTTTCTGATCGGTTAACCAACTTGCTTTAAAACTGTTTTTAACTAATTCTGTAATTTGTTTTTTAGAAAGGTTAAGTGCTTTGGCAATACCCAAATAATTTTCATTCATATACCCTCCAAAATAAGCAGGATCATCAGAGTTGACAGTTACCAGTAGATTTTTATCCATCATCTCAATTATTGGGTGATCTTGTAGGTCAGTTACTATTTTTAACTCCAGATTAGATAAAGGACATAGTGTAAGTGGTATTTTTAGTTCTGCTAATCGCTGAACTAGCATGCCATCTTCTAAACAGCGATTGCCATGATCGATACGAGTTACCTTAAGTAGGTCTAATGCTTCCCAAATATACTCTGCGGGACCTTCTTCGCCTGCGTGTGCGACAGTTAAAAACCCTTCTTCTTTTGCTTTTGCAAAAACACGTTCAAATTTTGAAGGTGGATTTCCTACCTCAGAAGAGTCTAAACCAACACCACTAATCCAGTTTTTATAGGGGAGAGCTTCTTCCAGGGTATTAAAAGCAGAAGCTTCATCGAGATGCCTTAAAAAAGAAAGGATCAATTTATAAGTGATTCCTAACTTTTCTTTACCATCTTTTAATGCACGATAGATTCCGTTGATAACTTTATTAAAAGGAATGCCCCGGTCTGTATGGGTTTGCGGATCAAAAAATATTTCTGTATGAACTACGTTTTGTGTATGAATCTTTGCTAGATAAGCCCAGGTTAGATCATAAAAATCCTGCTCTTCTATCAAGACATTTGCACCAGCATAATAAATATCAAGAAATTCTTGCAGGTTATTAAAACGGTATGCATTTTTTAAATCAGCAACGGTAGAGTATTTGATTTTTTTATTGTTCCTTTTTGCAATTTCAAATAGTAGTTCAGGCTCGAATGTTCCTTCAATATGCAAGTGAAGTTCCACTTTAGGTATCCCTTCGATAAATTTTTCAATGGAAATAGTACTCATAATGGTTTTGTGTTTTTATCCTGTCTAATCAATGATACTATTTTTGTGTCATAAGTAAATTATATCTTTTGATCCTGTATCTTATCTTGCAACATTTTTATCTCATCCCGTAATCGGGCAGCAGTAATAAAGTCCAACTCTTTAGCAGCTTTTTCCATTTCTTTACGAACATTTCGAACTCTGGTCTCCAGTTGTTCTTTGGTGTAATATGCTGTTTCTTCTTCTGCAGCTTTTAGTGTAGGAGCATTTTCAAAGGTATATGGTTGTATTTTTTTACCGTACAAAGCATTATCCATAGATTTTTTAATTGCAGTAGGAGTAATGCCATGTTTTGTATTGTATGCGATCTGTTTTTGTCGGCGATATTCTGTATCGTCTATAGTTTTTTGTATGCTATCTGTAATTTTATCGGCATACATGATCGCTTTACCATTTACATTTCTTGCGGCTCTACCCACAGTTTGTACTAAGGATCTCTTGTTACGTAAAAAACCTTCCTTATCTGCATCTAAAATAGCTACTAAAGATACTTCAGGAAGATCTAATCCTTCCCGTAGTAAATTTACACCTATTAATACATCAAAAATACCTTTACGCAGATCTTGCATAATCTCTACTCGTTCCAGAGTGTCTACATCACTATGTATATATCTGCATCTAATATTGATTCTGGTAAGATATTTTGCTAATTCTTCTGCCATTCTCTTGGTTAGCGTGGTTACCAGAGTACGTTCGTCTACATCAATTCTTTTTTGTATTTCTTCAATCAAATCATCGATTTGATTTAAACTAGGGCGAACTTCTATTACAGGATCTAATAGCCCTGTAGGTCTGATAATTTGTTCTACATAGGTGCCTTCACTTTTTTGGAGCTCATAATCTGCGGGGGTTGCACTAATATATATTACCAGATTTTGTATTGCTTCCAGTTCTTCAAATTTTAAAGGTCTGTTGTCCATTGCAGCTGGAAGTCTAAAACCATATTCTACTAAATTTTCTTTTCGGGATCTGTCTCCTCCATACATTGCATGGGTTTGTGGTACCGTAACATGACTTTCATCAATAATCATGAGATAGTCATCAGGAAAATAATCTAACAAACAAAAAGGTCTTGTTCCAGGTTGTCTTCCGTCTAAATAGCGAGAATAGTTTTCAATACCAGAGCAGTATCCTAACTCTTTTATCATTTCTAAGTCAAAATTAGTACGTTCTTCCAGTCGCTTAGCTTCCAGATGTTTTCCTATTTCCTTAAAATATTCTACTTGTTTACCTAAATCCAATGCGATTTGGTCAATGGCGTTATGTAATATATCGGGAGAGGTAACAAACATATTTGCAGGATAGATATTGAGTCTGTCATATTTTTCAATAATAGCATTGGTTTGTACATCAAAAGCTTCAATTTCTTCGATTTCATCTCCAAAAAAATGAATTCTAAAAGCATCATCTGCATAACTTGGAAAAATATCTACAGTGTCTCCTTTTATCCTAAAGTTTCCGTGTTTGAACTCTGCTTCGGTTCTGGAGTATAAACTTTGTACTAATTTATGTAATAAAGCGGTTCTGGAGACAAATTGTCCTGCTTGTATAGAGATTATATTTTTTTGAAACTCGGCAGGGTTACCGATACCATACAGGCAAGAAACAGAGGCTACTACCAGAACATCTCTTCTTCCTGAAAGAAGGGAAGAAGTTGCGCTTAGACGCATCTTTTCTATTTCTTCATTAATAGATAAATCCTTTTCTATATAGGTTCCGGAAGTTGGAATATATGCTTCTGGCTGGTAATAATCATAGTAAGAAACAAAATATTCTACCGCATTTTTTGGAAAAAACTGCTTAAACTCAGAATATAATTGGGCGGCCAACGTTTTGTTATGAGCCAGTATTAAAGTGGGGCGTTGTACTTTTTCAATTACATTGGCAGCGGTAAAGGTTTTTCCTGATCCGGTTACTCCTAATAAGGTTTGGTATTTCTCGTTAGATTCAATCCCATTAACGAGTTGTCGTATAGCTTCTGGTTGATCTCCTGTAGGCTTAAATTCAGATTCCAGTTCGAACTTCATGTATCTTTTCTTTTTCAGCATAAAGATAGCGAACTCCTCTTTTACTTTTTTTAAACCTATAAAAAATTATGATTTTATAAAGAATTATTTACAAGAAAGAACAAAACTAGCGAATTAGAGAAAAACTTCCGGTGATAGTTCGACCATCATCCAGAGTGACACGAAACCAATACTCGCCAGAGGGCATCATTTTACCGGCATAATTACCATCCCATCCCGGGTCTCCTGCTTTTAATTGTTTTAGAAGCTTACCGTAACGATCAAAAATAAAGATTAAAGAAGAGGGCATTACTTCTGCGGATATTCCTTTTACATTCCATGTTTCATGAAAACCATCTCCATTCGGGGTGAAATATTTAGGAAATCCAACGACAGATATTTCCTGAATTGTTACTGGAACACATCCATTTTTATCTCGTACATATACCCTGTGAAACCCCGGAGGAACATTGGTAAAAGTTGCATTGTCCTGATAAGAGCTAAGTGTGCCATTTATTTCTATTGCATACTCATAATCCCCTAAACCAATAGCATTAATGGTTACTATGTTATTATCCCTGGCATCCAGAATATCGATAGATTCTATAACAGCTACGCTGGAAGGTATGACTTCTACCGTTCTGATTTTAGAACAATTTGTAGCGATATTAGTAACTTCTACGATATACACTCCTGGTTGGTTAACTATAATAGTTTCTGTAGTTTCATTAGTAGACCAGAGAACTGTAAATTCGTTTGGGTTGTTATTTGGTAATAGCCCGGAGTCTATAGGGATACTGGTTTGATTTTGACACAGGAAATATGATGTTTCAGGTTCAATATTGGGTAATGGATTTAGAAATAACTGTACTTGATTTATCCCGAAGCATTGATTTAAATCGTTTTCTACCCTTGCAAAAACGATATCCTGTCCTTGTGTAAGTGGTGTATTATTAATAAAAGTGGTTATAGGATTTAACTCGCTTAGAGCATTTTCTATAGTTTCGTAATAAGCAATTCTTAAGTTAAACTGAGAAATTCCGCTAATAATTTGATCATTAGCCAGAGATAGATCAAATTCTCTAAAACCATCTTCATTGCCATCATCATCGCAGATGGTAATAATAGCATCACTAGCAGATGTAACACTTACTCCAAGGTCCAGAGTAGTAATTCTGAAACATCCGCTAAGATTATTTATAACCCGAACGAATAATTGCTGATTTATTGTTTTATTTTGATAATTAGTAGTGTTTGTAATAGATGGTGTACCTGTATTTGCAGATCCTATATCTTCAAAAAACAATAAGGTTCTGTTTGTAGGATCCCCTGTTATTTGATTTGTAGCTTCATTAAGGTTAAATAAAGTAATACCATCTGTTGGATCAAAATACTCGTCACATTGTATTAAGGAAACTGCATTTGCTATAGGTAATGGATTTACTTCTAAATTAAAATTTGTAAAACTAGCTATATTTACGCAAGGATGTGAAGGTTCATATTGCGCTCTGACAAATATTGTTTGTGGGTTTGTAGTATTTATAAAAGGAGTGTTTTTATCAATTACGCCTGTATTTGTGTTTGCATCGGTTTGAGACAAATGATATGTTATGATAGTTTTTCCCGGATCTAACCCATTAAGTATTTCGTTGTCTTTATCACGTAATAAAAAAGATACAGAGCCATTTGTATCATTACCATCATTGTTATTGTCACATGCTGTAAAAGGAGCAGGAGTAATTATCTGTGGGCCAGAGATGGTTATTAATTTAAAAGTATCGGTAACAAAACATCCTGTAATGGTGTTTTCTATTCGAACATATATAGTTTGATTATTTTGAAGACTTAGATACGAACTTGTTAAAGGAGAAGCATTAATACTAGCATTTTCTTCTGTGGCATGATAAGATACTAAGGTATTTGTTTGTGTTCCTAATATTGCTGCGGTATTGCTATCCAGATTAAAATAGGTTCTTCCATCTCCAGAGTCTCCAACCATATCACATTCAGTAAGATCTAGATTTGTGCTACTTGCCATGTTTACGGGGGTGTCAGGTAATATTGCAGTGCCAGTAAAAGTAAGGTCAAAACCTCCATTCCTAGAGAAATTATCTATTAAAATTATATACTCTTCTCCTGCAATAGCATCTATAAACCTTACAAATCCAGTTCCATCTTCACCCGGACCTTCACTCGAATCTGTTTCGGTATTGTTTAACCCGGTTAAAGTAGATACTCCTGCCGCTGCAGGATTGGTAGAGGAACATCGAATTGAAGACCCTAAATTAGAACAAGTAACATTTGGGCCATATATCGCAAAATCATAATCTTCATCCCTATTGGCAGATTCCGGAGTTATTGTAAAAGCAAGGGTTCCGGATTGTACGATAGTTACTTTTAGCCACAAACTTTGATTTTCTGAAAAACCACAGTCTGGAGCATTATTGGCAGATGTTGCAAAATCATTTGTGCCAACACCGTTAGAATTTAATTCTAAATTAATGTTTCCGCACACAATAATTGCATTAGAGCAATCGGTAGGTTCGTTTTGCGAGAAAATAGTAAAAAAAGTGAAGGTAAAGAGTAGTGAAAAGAGTAGTTTTTTTTTCATTTAGGGTGTTTATATCATCGACGAATATACTAATAAATAGATAACTAGATTAAAACCTATTTAAAAAACTAAACTATCGAATTAGAGAAAAACTTCCGGTGATAGTTCGACCATCATCCAGAGTGACACGAAACCAATACTCGCCAGAGGGCATCATTTTACCGGCATAATTACCATCCCATCCCGGGTCTCCTGCTTTTAATTGTTTTAGAAGCTTACCGTAACGATCAAAAATAAAGATTAAAGAAGAGGGCATTACTTCTGCGGATATTCCTTTTACATTCCATGTTTCATGAAAACCATCTCCATTCGGGGTGAAATATTTAGGAAATCCAACGACAGATATTTCCTGAATTGTTACTGGAACACATCCATTTTTATCTCGTACATATACCCTGTGAAACCCCGGAGGAACATTGGTAAAAGTTGCATTGTCCTGATAAGAGCTAAGTGTGCCATTTATTTCTATTGCATACTCATAATCCCCTAAACCAATAGCATTAATGGTTACTATGTTATTATCCCTGGCATCCAGAATATCGATAGATTCTATAACAGCTACGCTGGAAGGTATGACTTCTACCGTTCTGATTTTAGAACAATTTGTAGCGATATTAGTAACTTCTACGATATACACTCCTGGTTGGTTAACTATAATAGTTTCTGTAGTTTCATTAGTAGACCAGAGAACTGTAAATTCGTTTGGGTTGTTATTTGGTAATAACCCGGAGTCTACGGGGATACTGGTTTGATTTTGACATAGATAATAAGTTTTTTCTGATTCTATATTCGGTAATGGGATAACAAATAAACGAATACGGCTTATCCCAAAGCATTCCCCGCCATTATCTTCTGCTTTTGCATAAATAATATCATCACCTTGAGAGTTTTGTGTTGTATTGGTATATGTAGTGATAGAGTTTCTGCTAAGTAAAGCATCTTCAATATTTTGGTGATAAGTAATTGTTAGACCGGTATTCGTTATTCCGGATAGTATTTGTGTGTCTGCCTCGCTTAGATTAAAGGTAGTGAAACCATCTTCGGTACCATCCTCATCACAGACTCTTAGCTCGGCATCATTTATACTTGTAGAGCTTACTTGTAAAGTTAGTGTAGTTATGTCAAAACAATTAGTGTTATCATTATTAATAACGCGTACATATATCTGTTGATTATCCTGGCTATTAATAAAAGCATCTGCAGAATCAATTTGTGGGTTTCCTAATTGTGCAGAGGCTAAATCCATAAAAAATTGTGTGCTGTAATTATTATTTCCACCGATAAGCTGATTGTTTGCGCGAGATAAATCAAATAAAGTAATATTATCTCCTGTTGTTTGATATGCATCACATTGTGTTAATGTCGAAGGGATGCCTGTTGGAATTTCGAAAAAAGTTGCATTAGCAACACCAATTAAAGAGCAACTACCATCATTTAAATCTACTTCGAGCCTGTAATTCGCAGTGGTATTAATATCTAAAAAGTTTGTGGCGTTTGTTATAGGAAGATTATTAATAAACCAAGTGTAAGTAGCACCGGGGATATTCGTGTAAGATAATCGATAAATGTCTCCTTCACAAAGAGAAAGGTTAACATTATTGGGGTCTCCATTGTTGATAATATCAATGTTTTGAGCAAAAATAGATTGAATAAAAGGAGGTAGACCAAGAAGGGAACCCCTAAAACCATCTGTGTTTACTTTTATCCCTTTTTCATTATAGATTATATTTGAAGCTGGTTCTTCAGGGTTTTCTATAATGCCAAGATAGTCTCCCTTTTGAGTGTTTATATTAAGTAAAGTTCTATAAATTTTACCATCTGGCCCAAGTTGTATTGCGCCAGAGATAAAAGGAAAAGCATTTTGATTGTTTGTATTACGTATTCGTGTACCACTCGCGGCAATTTGATTATTGGGTAAAGAAAGGTCGTATTGCATTATATAACTATGTCCGTTTCCTGCATCTCCAATATCCATAGTGGTATATAATTTTTGCCCGGTTTGGGAAAACTCTATTCCGTATGGGGAATCCCCATTGCTTAATTCGATTTCGTTGCTAATGGTTCCTGTACTAGTATTAAAATCATAAAGCAAAACTTTCCCGGGACCATCACCTCCGGTAACCGTTGCAATACCAAAATGGGCGACCGCTAATTTATCTCCTTCAGGAGAAGCCTTAATATATCCACGGGCATTGCGCCTATATCCAGAAAGGGGTACTGTAACACCTTCCCGGGAGATAACTGGTGTTGTGTTAACACCAGTTTGATCTACTTTAAAAGCGTAAAAAGTATCTACAAAATGAGTAATAACCCAAAAAGAGTCACAGTCATCACTTTTTACAGCAGTAATTTTTTCTGAACACTTATATAAATCTTCTAATCTATTTGCAGGGTTATAAGTAAGTAAAGGTATGTTTTTCTGTCCGTTAATTACTGCACCATTACCACTATTTAAGTTCATGTCTACAACAGTAAACATAACACCATCATTGATGCCATCCCCATCCAGAGTAGTTGGGTCATTGTCGGCATTATCATGATGAGGTTCGTCTACCGTAAATACGATATAGATATTTGGTGTATTTGGTTGTGGAACAATTAATGCAGATGAGGTGCTGGAAGGATCTCCTTTAAGCCCAACACCATTTTGCATTATAGCATGGGTTCGATCCCAAATCGTAATACCATCTGTATAAAATTGCAAGTTTCCTGTAGGATCTGATATTGTAGTGCATCCTTCCAGAGTATCCACCCTTCCATTGGTTAGTGCAGTAGGAGGAGTGGTATTAAAACTTATCCCGGCATTCATCCCAAAATACCAATTGTTAGCTTCTCCTTGACCATACATTGAAGTATAGTTAAGAAAGAAGACAAAAACAATTATGCATAGATATCTCATGCTATTAAGCTCTGAGATCAAATATATTATAAATCTCTCTTTTTGAGTAGCCTGTAAGAAAGATTTATGAAAATTGTAGTCCAAACCAGCACGATTAGAATTTCATACCAGTGTACAACATAATCCCTGTGTAAAGATTCGCCTAATTGATTAGCGGCAGATTGAATAAAATTTAATCTGCTAAAAGGTTCACTAATTAGATTAGACATAGATTCTAAAGGAAAGAACTGTACAATGTTATCTGCTATTTGAGTACCCTTAAATATCTTAAATTTTAACAAGGCAAAAATAATGTTTTCGATTATCCACCAGATAAACAGAAATCCAAGAGCAAAAGCAGATCGTTTTACCAAAACTCCCAGAAACATACAAAAAGCAAAGAACCCGAGTAGTTTTATGAAATAAGCAAGAACATATTCTAAATCAGAAAACACAATAGAAAATTCATTATAATCTGAAAAGCTTAATCCTAAAATGAAGGAGACAATAAATAGAAACAGGGTAGAGATTATTGCAAAAACTCCTACAGTAAGAAATTTAGATGCTATAAACTCCTTTTTACTTAATCCATCGATTAGATTTTGTTTTAGTGTTCTATGACTATATTCATTCGCCATCATAGAAACTATAACAATTGCCAAAAATAATTTTGACCATGCAGCAATATAGGTGTTGAAATGCCATATATAAGGAAAATTAAAGATTCCTTGATCGGCAATTCTAAAATGAACTCCTGCAAAATTAAACTCTATAGATGCAATTAGGGCTATAAAAGTTATTAATACAAAATAAGTTATGACAATTATTTTGGCAGCTTTATTATATTTTAATTTTTGAAATTCTATAGTAAGTAGTCGTAACATGGCTTTAGTTTAGATTGTTGGTTAATTGTAGGAACTGTTCTTCCAGGCTTTCTTTTCGTTTTACAATGTGTGTTAGAACGATCCCTTCCTTAAATAGTTGCCTGTTAAGACTCTCTGCATCTAATTCATGCGCCAAAAATGCAGTAATTTTATCTTCTTCTTCTTTAAAGTTTTTAAAATCTTTATGTTTAGATAACCATTCTTTTAATATAGAGTTTTGGTTACTTTTAAGTTCAAAAAAACCATAGCTGGCGTTCATCTCATCTACACGACCAGAGTATAGTTTTATCCCTTTTCTTATGATTACGACATGGCTGCATACTTTTTCAACTTCATCTAATAAATGAGATGCTAAAAGAATAGTAGTTCCTTGAGAGGCAATTTTTTTGATAATCTCCCTGATTTGGTGAATTCCCTGAGGGTCTAAACCATTAGTTGGTTCATCCAGAATTAAAATCTCGGGATCATTTAACAGGGCAGATGCTATAGCTAATCGTTGTTTCATACCTAAAGAAAAAGTACTAAACTTACTGTCCTTTCGATCTAGTAATCCCACAATTTCTAATTTTTCTTCAATTTTTGGAGAAGAAACTCCTTTTATTTGGCACACTAATTTAAGATTTTGTGCAGCAGTCATATAAGGATAAAAGTTAGGACGCTCAATAATTGCTCCAACCTTTTTAAGCGCATCGTGTGTAGAAGTATTACCATCAAACCAGGTAAACTCACCAGAAGTAGCATTAACTACATTAAGTACAATACCAAGGGTGGTGGATTTGCCACTACCGTTAGGTCCAAGTATACCGTATACATTTCCTTTTTTTATAGAAAAAGAAAGATCTTTTACAGCCGTTAAAGAGCCAAACTTTTTAGTAAGGTTTTTTATAGTGAGAATGTTTTCCAATTGTGAATGTTTTTGGCGGTTATATTAAACAAGACGATGAATATTGGTTTTTGTTACAATTTTGTTAGAAGTTTGAGGTCGGGTGTCGGGTGTCGGAAGTTGGGTGTCGGAGGTCGGAAGTTGGGTGTGTCGGAATGTCGGGAGTAAAGCAAACTTCCGGCATTGGTCTTCGGACTTCCAGCATAATTCAAAAAATCCAGAGGTCGGGTGTCGGGTGTCGGGTGTCGGAGGTCGGGTGTCGGAAGACGGAAGTCGGGTGTCAGAAGTCAGAAGCCTGAGGTCGGGAGTCAGGAGTAAAACAAACTTCTGGCATCGGTCTTCGGACTTTCAGCATAATTTAAAAAATTCAGAGGTCGGGTGTCGGAGGTCGGAAGTTGGGTGTGTCGGAATGTCGGGAGTAAAACAAACTTCCGGCACCGGTCTTCGGACTTCCAGCATAATTCAAAAAATCCAGAGGTCGGGTGTCGGGTGTCGGAGGTCGGGTGTCGGGTGTCAGAAGTCAGAAGCCTGAGGTCGGGAGTCAGGAGTAAAACAAACTTCTGGCATCGGTCTTCGGACTTCCAGCATAATTTAAAAAGTCAGATGTCAGGTGTCCGAGGTCGGGAGACGGGTGTCGGAAGTTATCCATCCCTGATATAGGTTGACCACAAAAACGTGAAATATACTTTTGCCCGACAGTAAATACTCTTTTTTTAAACGTAAGTGTATATTTTCTTACTGTAAATGCTTGTTTTTTGAGTGCAAGTGCTATTTGATGATATCCGGGCTTCGAGAGCTGCATCCTACCATGGGTTACCACAAATCCTGAGCTTCGAGAGTCTCCACCTGCTATGTAATCCATATAAAAATATGCCTTTAGAATGCCTCCTGCCCTTGATATACTTGCTCCCGGCTGCCGGGAAGATACTTTTAAGTGCCGGGAAGGGATATTACACTGCCGGGAAAGGGTTTTGCAGTGCCGGGAGAGTAATACTAACCGCTGGGAAGGGCCTCTATACTTACGGGAATGGTGAACATACCTACGGGAAGCATTTTTAAGTGCCGGGAAGGGTCTCTATACTTACGGGAAGGGTAAACATACCTACGGGAAGCATTTTTGATTGCCGGGAAGGGGTTTTGTCCAACCGGGAAAAGGTTTTATAGTGCCGGGCTTTGTTTTTGAGTATCTAAGGTCGGAGGTCGGAGGTCGGAGGTCGGAGGTCGGAGGTCGGGTGTCAGAAGTCCGAGGTTGGGTGTCGGGTGTCGGAAGTCCGAGGTTGGAGGTCGGGTGTGAAGTCCGAGGTCGGAGGTCGGGTGTGAAGTCGGAGGTCGGAGGTCGGGTGTGAAGTCCGAGGTCGGGAGACGGGAGTCGGGAGTAAAACAAACTTCCGGCACCGGTCTTCGGACTTTCAGCATAATTTAAAAAATTCAGAGGTCGGGTGTCGGAGGTCGGAAGTTGGGTGTGTCGGAATGTCGGGAGTAAAACAAACTTCCGGCATCGGTCTTCGGACTTCCAGCATAATTCAAAAAATCCAGATTATTTAAAATCTTCATTTTTTACAATTCGAAATTTGTAAATTGCTTTTTCTACAGAAAGTTACTATGGAAGAAAAGTTGATGTCTAAAAAAAAACCTACGTATCCTATAAGTGATAAATTAGATGCGTATTTAAAAGAATATAATCGTAAAATCAAAATACCTGTGTTTTATGATGATCTGCTACGGTTTTCTGGTTCTATAGTGGTGTATGATAGTAATGATGAAGACACGTTGTGGGTGCGGGTGTATTATGAAGAGCATGAAAGAGTGGAGCTAGAGTCTAGTCTTAAAAAAGTGTATACTATTTTGCATTCTGATGGTAATGAAGATGCGATAGAGTTTTTGAATATTGATGCTATAGATTATTGTACTTTTGGAAATTCTAAACCTTTTAGGATAAAAGTTAGAAATATACTTAACGACAATTATACTTATATCTATGTAAAAAAGGCAGATGCTTCGCGAATCTATGGGTTAGAATTAGAACACATGTTTTCTCCAAACAGGATTAATTTTTTGGTATACAAAAACACATTAATAGAAGAACATATTGCAGGGATTGCAGGAGATATATTTATTAAAGATTTTTTGCCAGACCTTAGTGACCAGGCTAAATCTCAAATAGCCAAAGAATTTGTGAAATTTAATGAGCGTTGTCAATTACGATTACTTGGGGATATGAGATCTTATAACTATGTGATTGTACCTATTCATGATTTTGATCATGTAGAATATAAAATAAGGGCTATTGATTTTGATCAGCAGTGTTTTGAGGGGAAATTGAAAGTGTATCAGCCACAGTTTTTTAAAGAAAATTTTAATATGGTTGCTGTTGTAATGAGCAGGTTGCAACCAAGTTCTATAGAGCAATATAAAAAAGAAGAACGTTCTATTTTGGCAAAACGAATACTCACGTCTAGAGATCGTTATGAAGTTCTTATCGAATGTATGTGTGTAGATACTATTTCTACAAAAGAAAATATTAAAGAACTACGAGAGCATTTGTATAATTTTACTTTGGATTTAAAATTTCGACGTAGTATATCTATGGGGGAAATTTTAAAGACAGCAATGGATTTTGTACGGCGTAATTATGAAAATGTAAATATGAAACGGTTGTTAGAAGGGTGATAGAAGACGGGTGATGGAAGACGGGTGTCCGAAGACGGGTGATGGAAGACGGGTGTCCGAAGGTTTTTGCCCCTGACCTCTGACCTCCGTCTTCTGACACCTGACTTTTTACTATTTTAAGTTATGCTAGAAACCCGAAGAGCGATGCAGAACTTTGTTTTTGCCACCGACCTCGATCTTCGTACTTCCGTCACCTGACTTTTTACTATTTTAAGTTATGCTAGAAACCCGAAGAGCGATGCAGAA
>NZ_CDSBKO010000013.1:0-109526 GCF_977115655.1 Aquimarina sp. | reverse complement strand
TCTTCCTTTTTTTGTAACTTTTCTTTTTCTTCGCAAGTAGCGCATTTGGTTTGGACAGCCCCCTGATCCCCGAAAGGGGAATTTAGTAGCTTTGCTTGCACATTTGCTTCGGGTTGCTCTGCGTTGCTTTCAAAAATGGGCTTGCGTTGTACTTCTAAATCGTTTCCTGAAACCTCGTCTTCTTCCTTTTTTTGTAACTTTTCTTTTTCTTCGCAAGTAGCGCATTTGGTTTGGACAGCCCCCCGGCCTGAATGATTGAAAACATCCCCCTTGCCCCCTTCTAAGGGGGAATTGCTTTTTGGATCGCTTAATCTTTGTACTACTTTATCTGCCATGGCATCGGCCTCAACTTCGTACTTGTCATTAGGCTTTCCAATAGTTAATTTAGGCTGTAAAGCCCCCTGCCCCCTCTTAACAGAGGGTGTATTGTGTTTAAAAAATGGGGTTGTGTTTTCTGTAGATTTTGAAAAAAAGTTTCCTTCCCCTTCTTTACTAAAGAAAGGTTGCCGCTTTGTCTGGATAGTATTTTTTGCGGTAGTGCTTTTTGGTACTTCTGCTACTTTCAATTATTTTTTATTGTTCTACTCTGGTTTTTGTTGTATCTGTTTTTTATTTGATCGTATAATTTTTGTATTTAAAAACTGTTCCGTTTTTGGATTCTCCCAATTGATCTTACCTATTTGCTCTTTTAAAACCATTGTATCTTTTAATGTAGACGGGGCTCTCTTCAACTCTTTTTGTATGGTGGCTACATCTTTTATTCTTTGTATGTTTTTAAGTTCTTTTTGTTGCTCTGCATTGGCTAAACTATCTACCTCATCCTTTTTTATACTATTGGATTCTACTGGATTATCTATTTTATTCTGAATTGCTTTATTAGTTAAATCAATTGTCTTATCTGGATTACCCAAGATTAAATTTGCTTCTGCTACTGCTCTAAAATCTGATATGGTGGTTGCTCTTTTTTCTAATTTTTCTGTGACTTTTATTAATTCTTTTTGTGCTACAGTATCTTCTGGATTTTCTATCACTTTATCGGAGTATTTTCGTAATTCGAATTTGTCTTTCTCTATTTGTATTTCCTGTATACTTGGATATGCAATCATAATTATGGGTATCGGAAAAAAAAACAATAATTTTTTGAGATCATCTTTTCTTATAATAAAATATACTAACGCAGCACATAGCAGCATGAATAAAAATATTCCTAAGAAAAGGAGTACGATTTCATACAGATATAGATTGCTAAATATTTTGTTCATAGGTTTCTTTTTTATACCATTTTAATTGTGAAATAGTGTTATTATCGCCATTCTACATTTAGCATTTCGCTCATCCATGGGAGTTTTAGGATACTTATGCCCCATGGGAGCCTGTCTAATAAAATATCCAGTGTTTTTTGTTCTACAAAAAGTCTCCACCCGGTTTGTTCTTTTTCTAACTTTCCTTCTCTAATAAGAAATCCTTCCCGCAATCCATCGGGAGAAGTACTACCTAATGCCCCCCAGTGGGTAATAGCTGCTTGTAACAGGTTATTGGCTTCTTCTTTTTCTTCTTTGGTTATCTGTATGGTATGATCCAAAGGCATGTTTACCGGCATTTCGCAAAGAAATTTTGGTAATACCATTTCGTATTCTCTGGGATACTCTTCTGCTGTTGCTAAAAAATGTAATAAGATAACTGCTTTACTTTTTGCCGTATCATCTTTAAAATTTTTACCTTCTAACAGGTCTAGTTTTTTGAAAAAACTATTCAAAAACGGATGTAACAATACTACTCCTGCATTACTAAAAAACTGTGGAGATTCCATTATTGTTTCGACAAAAGAAGATTCCTCTTTTGTTTCTTGTTGTAAAATAGCTTTGGTATCTTTTTCATGTTGGTTTACTATAGATTCTTTGTTAATCCCGGTTACGGTTTCTTCTTTATATATTTCTTTTAAAACCGAAAAAGATGTGTCCTTATTTGTATTTATAATCCTATTCAGAATCTGATTCCACTCTTTTTTGTCTATAACCTTACTGATTACGAGAAGTTGTATTGCCTGCTTTATTAAGGAAATACTATCTACTTTTTGCGTTTTTAGAATGGTTATCTCCAAAATTTGCTTCCATAATTCAATTTCTAAAGTTCTAAAGGGTATTGGAGTTATATTTGTAACAGAGGTTTGTTTAAAAACTGTTTCTATTTCCTTAAGAAACTTGATTATTTCTGTTTGAGAAAATCCTGTATATATTTCTACTATGGATTTTAAATCTTCTGAGGTATGTTGTACTACTAACCTCTGTAATACAACTGTAGTGCTTTTTATTTTAGTTTTTAATTGGGTGACGGCATCTGTATCCAGTACCAATGTTTCTAAAACAAGAGATATCCAATTGTCTTCTGGTATGATACTATAGGAGGGCAATGTTCCTTTTTCTAACCAATATAGCCATGCATTAAAATAATACTGCCTAAGAGGTTGTGATGTTATTTTATCTGGTTTTTTATCATCAATATCATTTGTTTTATTTACATACGTATTGCTTAAAGTGTCTTTGTCTTTCTGGCTTTGAAGTTCTTCTTTTGAGTGAGATGTATACTTGTTTATTTGTTTTTGTTTATTAAAATACTCTCTTCTTTTATTAATATATATATTCTCTTTAAAGTTGTATGTATCTGTTTTTGAGGAAATGTTTGGTATTTCTTTTCTTATTTTATATTCTAAAAGCTCTATTATTTTATTGATTATCTTGTTTGTATCTAAATTATTTGGATTAATATATCCTATATCTATTTCTATAGAGTCAAAATATAATACCTGATCTTCTCCCACTATAGTATCGAACAGGGCATTCATTCTGGGAGTGAGTTCTTTCCAGATCAATTGACTCATTTTTTGTTGTATGGCATACGCTTCTTGAGAAGAGTTAATCTCTATTTCCATAATTTGTTTCCCTATAAGATGCTTATTTGCCATAGCCTTGCTTTTAACTCAACATTTTTTTGATCTGAGATAGCGGTTTAGGGTTTGCATTTGTTTTTAGTTCTTCGCTTTTCCATTCTTTATAAAGTTCTTTTAGAGAGACTCCATTTGTACTTAAAACCTTAAGGCTTTTTTGCAAACTATCCAGGTCTTCTTTTTTAATATTCTCTTTTTGATCTAAAACGAGTGTATCCAACAGGTGCCAGCTTGCGTTTTTAAGAAGTATTAAAAAACCTTCTGTATTATTGTCTTTTTGCAAACTATATCTGTTAAAAAACTCTACCAGACCAACATACCCAACTATGGTAGGGGTATTTTCCAGAAAAAATACAGTGCGCTCATAGCTTTTTGTTTTTTTTATCGTTCTGTCTGTAGCTGTTTTTATATTTATCAAATATTGTGGTTTTCGTTTTCGAATAGTTGCTAAGTCGCTACCCGTTTGCTTTTTAGAACTTTCCTTTTTTACTACTGCTTTTTTAGAGGGAGTTTTACTTTGTTTTGCACGTACAACAGATTTATCTGCTTTTGGAGGTTCTATCTTTTCTATAGCTATATCTTTTATTGGTTTGGAAGAGATTTCTATATCTGTTTTATCGGAGATAGCTATACTTGTCGTCCCTGCGGTTGTTTGTGGCAATGTAGTATTGGGTGGGCAATATCCCCAAAAAAGGCTTCCGGATGCATCCAAATGTATTTTTTCATCTTTTTTTGGAGTACAATTACAATCGTCTTGTTGCTCTGTGCCAGAAGGGCATACCTCTTCTGATTTTAAATTTTTAATACATTGAGAAAGTAAGCAATTAGGAGAATACGGGTCGTTTGGATAACATAGTTGCAGCTTTCTTAGATTTTTCTGTTTTTCAGGGTTTTCTTTATATTCTTTCCATATCAACCACTTTTTATATGCGTCTTCAAACTTGCACATATCTTTTGGGCTTAACCATACAATATGCAATCCTACTAATGCGGGGGCTTCTTTATACAAGAATTTTTCGAAGGTAATTCTGTTTTCTTTTGTTCTAAATCGTTTATGCCACGAAGGTAAAACCAGAGTTGCCCAAAAAGAATAAGGATCACTACCTGGTATGTATTTTATTTTAGGTGCATTATCTGTATTTGCACAAGGGTCATTTTTATCCATATCAGGTTGCCAGTCTATCTCGCAATCATAGTCAGGACAAATCGGCAACAGACAGCTTATATTATTGGAGTTCCCGTCATTATCGTATAAACCACTACAATCCTCATTGCTTTGTGGTCTTAAAAGAATATGCTCTAATAAGTGCATTCCCAAATCATTTGCAGATGTTTTTGTTATTTGAATTGCTTCTTTTACTTGCTGCAAACTTTGGTATTGTTGTGGATGGTATGCTATTTCTTTTCGTTTATTGACAAAACTAAATGAATATGGTCCATATTCTGTTTTTGATGTACATTCTATACTGTATGATTTACTGGTAATTAGCGCACAAAACTCTATAAACGCATTTAATGCTTCTGTACAGCAGCTATAATAATTACTGCTAATAAATGGGTAAGGTATATTACATGGATTATCTATACCGGGCACCTCATCTGTACAACCACATGGCTGTAACCCCTGAGGTGTGGTTACTACATCATTTTCTGGAAAATATAATCGGTATCGATATCCTTCTTCTGTTTTGTATACTGGAAAATATTGTGTTAAATACTGAATATCTGTGGTCGTAAAAGATGCTTTTTCAATTTTTTGATACGTATTTGTGTCCTCCTGATATTTCATTTTTAAAAATGATTTGATAGTATCCACACTTGCTGCTTCTTCTCTCAAATTACATTTTTCTATACCTTCTCTACACGCAAAAACCAAATCACACAACTCTTTGGTGGTATATCCATATCCCATATTTAATAAAAAAGCCAAACTTGAAGGAAGTCCTGTACCATAGCCGAGCTGCCCTACAAGATATCTGTCCCAATTCAGATTTTCAAGCTTTGTAATCAAGTTATGTATTTGCTCATCTCTTAATATTTCAGAATTGTAATAACATTCATGATTTGCTACAAAGTATGCTGGCGATACTACTTTAAATTTCCAATAATTTTGATCACAAACCGGCAAGTAGTTTTTGTCTTCGTCTGCTGCATAAATAAACTCTCTTACTCCTCCTGGTACACAGTTTTCGCAATCGTCTGTATTATTTGGATATATATCATCCCAGGCTTGTCCTTCGGTCTCAAATTCATAAGAGCTTTCTGCCAAGACCTCCACCAATCCAACATAAAACCCTCCTTCTTCACAAAATATCTTGCAATTATTAGAGGTTCCTGCCAGATTATAAAAATATTGGTACGCTTGTATTGCTTTTTGGGGATCGGTATATTTTTCTGCGCTTTCCCACAATACAGTTCCTAATGGTTGTGTATCTCCATTATATATACAACCAAGTCCTTCTAATAAAACCTGTGGCACTACTGCTCTATATTTATATCGGATCACTTCGGTTTCTGATTGCTTATCTATAACTTTATAAACAGGAAATAGATTTGCCAATTGTACATAGTGATCTATTACATTCTTGCCCTGTGCTTCTATTTCATTTTTGTTTTCTTCTGGAATAACTGCAATAAAAGAAGCATCATTACATGTTTTATCTTCTGTGCTTTTATATATTTCGTTTATACTAATTCTCCCTCCTGTTTGATATTCCTGTCGGTTTTCTGCAATTTTAAGAACTTCCAGCCATTGTTTATGATATGCTTTTTCTGCTGCTTCATAACTTGTATATCCTACATAGCTATATAGCACAAATTTGTTATTTTGATCGTCTTTATAGCAAACTTGATAGTGATATTTATACGGATCTTTTTTGGTGCAAATAACTATTTCTTTTTCCGGGCATTGTTTTAGGTTAATTGGCGGGGTTATATCGCAAATAATAGATTTAATACGTGCTGTTGCTACTTTATCTGTGCATCTGTAAGGGTTTATTGCCAAAGGCATATTTTTTTTATAAAACCGCCACTCATAGCGCCCTTTCTGGTTTTCGAGCATTTGACCGGCAATAAAATCTTCTCTTGGATTTGAAATCTTTGTATAGATTTTATGTATATAATCGGTAGCTGTTTTTGCTTTTTGGAGAGAGGCTTTTATACTTTGATTGGTGTATTGTACGGCTATGGGTTCTTTTTTATCCGAGGCATATAATGCAAATTCATACGGGGTTTCTTTGGAGGGTTTTAATGTTAATGATGGTAAGCTCTTAACAAAATTTATATATTCGTTTTTAGCTTCATCCTCTGCATTAAAAGTAGCATTGCTTATAAATACCGGATCTAACTCATTTTGAGTATTTCCAGATCCATATACATATTTGTATTGTGCAGGTGTAGCTACTACTCCAAACTCATAACAATGTGGTCTAAGAAGATGATTATTGTTTTTTGCTGCTTCTGCTATTACTGTTTTATCAAAATCGGATTGTGCTTTTGCTTTTGAAAAAAACTCTGTTTTTGAAGCTAATATTGTTTTTTCCTGATCTATCCATGACCAAATATATCTTCTGGGCTCTTCTTTTACAAAAACAGGAAGTGTATTATCTTTAAAATAACGAATCCTTGCATTTAATGCTTTGGTACGATCAGATGCGGTTTCGAAATGATCGGGAGGTAATGCCAAAAAAGAGTTATTTGCGTCTCGAAGGATAAAATTATATTCGGGATTACCCTGATCTCCAGAAAGTAAATAGTTTTTTTTAGTGATCCCTAATTTAAAAACAGTATCTATTTGTTGTAATGCTTCTTTTGCAGAATCATATACACAATAGCTTAAAAAAACAGGTGTGTTGTCTTTTCCCAGAATCCTGAAACCAAACTTGTTTCTTTCTTTACTGTATTCTGGTTTTGTATTTCTATTGCTAAAAATTTTAACGCAATCTTCGAGAATGGTTTCTTTGTTATTTTGGTCGGGGTTAATCGTATTGGAAATGGCTATTGTTATTCCTTTTTCATTTTTTAGTTCTATTTGGTAACCATCCTCTTCGTCTTTAATATGATATTTTGAAACAGTGCTTCCCAATACTTTTGCTTGTCGCCATGCTGCTACTGATTTATAGGCATCGGGATAATACTCTAATCCCGTAATCGAAATATTTTTGTTTATTGCAAGCTTCCATTGTAATGCTATGTCGTGTGTGGTAAGATACGTATCGAGTTTTGCTTCCAGAATCATGTGTTCCCATGCTTCATTTTCTGTATGGAAAACAGTTTGGCTTACCGATTCTGTATTGGTATGTGTTTCATTAACATGCCATTTCCATGTTATGAGTGTTTTTATATCACAGTGTAGGGCATTAGCATCCAGATATCTGTTTTTTTCATTCAAAGATAGCAAGCGATACTCTTCGTTTTTATCTTCTTTGGATACTTTGGTCTGCGTATTTATATTTTTAACAAAGTCTTCCCTTTTATCTATTCCTACCTTTTCTGACTTCATTTTTGTGCTTTTACTAACGATTACTACTTCGTCGTTTTCTACTTTGCACAAATGCTGATGGTAGTTGTATTTGGTAATAATAATATTTTCTTTTGCAGGTTTCTCAGAAAAAATACGCTGTATGGTTGTTGCATCAAAACCATTAAGGTTTTTTTCTAATTTTTTGTATGTTTTTGGATCTCTTAATTGTTGTAATATTTTATGAGCTGTATCCTGTAACTCTGCTTTGCTTTCATACCCTTTGTTGCTTCTGAACAGAGGATTACCAAATGCATCTTTTAAAATTAATCTAAAGCTTTGTACGACTTCAAAATTACACAGGTTGCGTCGTTGATAATTATCTATTCCTGATAAAAGAGAGGCTCTTTTTTCAAATCCGGAAACATTGTCTGTATTCCAGGATGGTTCTGCATAGTTAAACGCTTTACTTCTGTTTCTACTAACTTCTGCAAACTGGTTAACGTATTGTGATTGACTATCTATCTCTTTTTCCAGTTGTTTTTTTGTTGCTTCCTTGTTTTGATATTGTAATAGAGTATATTCTGTAAATTCTTCTCCAAATCGAGCTAACAGGTGGTCTAAAAACTGTTTTCTGCGCGTTGTATATTCTTCCTTATCCTCGGTTAATTCCTGAATTAAATCGATATAAGATATTGGATTATACGTAATATCAAAAAAATGTTGGTCTGCTGCTATTGTGTTCGAAGCACTGGTTATTAAATTATAATTTTGATGCATTGTCGCTATAAATGCAACATTTTTTGCTTCTTTTCTGGCGGCACTTGTTGTTGTATATCTTTTTGTACCAATAATTAGTATATCGTCCGGAATATTGGTTTGTATTATAAAGAAATATCCTCTTTTATCTTTTATGATTTCGACTATATAATCTTCATTATATAACGAGTCTGCCAATTGGTTAATATAAATAGTCCTTATTCCTGCAGAGGAAAAAGTAAATATATCTATACTGCTTTCCTTGCCTTTGCAGTATCCACCTATAGTAAGTTCTGCAGATGGGTCATTTTTCAGTTTTTCTAAAATAGTTTTCCATTGTATGGTATTTGCTACAGGTACAGCCAATACGGATCCTTCTGTTATGGATTCGTTTTGATTATAGAACCGTAATAAATCTTTTATCCCGGGTACAGAATCTGGTATTTGTGTAAAATAGGTGTGCTTTTTCCGGGGATTTTTTAGTTCTTCGGGTTGTAATGAAAATAAAGACCTAATATTTGCCAATTGTGATGTATAGTTGGCAAGTATTTGATCATAAAACATCAAATATCCTTTAAATTGTAATGCTTGCGTTTTTCGCAGTACTGTAGCTCTATCCGGCAAACCGTCTTCTCCTATACCATAGACTACAGGAAAATCATTTTGAATAGAATAATACTCTTCTAAATCTTCACGATATCTGCCAGAGGGAATACTGCTATCCAGATTTTCCAGAGGCATTATATATTTTTTGTCAAAAGATAAAGATTTATGTATTCGTGCCTTATCCAGAAATAAAGAACCTTGATCGTTAAAAAGATCTATGCAGGTTTTTTCTATAGAAAAAGCGGGAACGTAACCTTCCGGAATAACATTTTCCCATTTTTTGGACCCTGAATCACCAAACAGGTTTCCTTTAAGGGATATTTCATTAACTTTTCTTACCCCATCTACATTTAATATCGCATCATATAAGTCAGAAAGATATATTTTTTCACGTTTTTCAAAGTTTTCCAGTTCTTCTGTATCTACAAAACCATAACTTTCTTCTCTATACGGTCTGCCTGCAAAAATAGTATCGATTGTTCTTCCTTTATTTAATAATTCTTCGAGAGTGTAGTATTTAATTTGAGGTTGTATATATTGTTTTATTGTTTTAAAAATCTCTTTGTATACTTTTTCTGCTTTATACTGGTCATGAAGTTCTGCTTTAAGGCATACTCCTATTTCAATAGGGGTTAAGATTTCGATTGTGGTAAAATCCTCGCATATATTTCTATGTGCATTAAGTATTGTTTTTACTTTATGGGTGAGTTCCTCATCATTTGTAACATCTTTCTGTTTTTCGATGTAGACTCTATATAAACCATTCAGCTCTATTTTTTGTTGACTGTTATTTAGCGGATATTGACTACAAAACAAAGTGTTGTTATATTTATTAATATATATATCTTTTTTGTCTTGGGTAACCACTTCTAACCATGCATTTCGAACTCCTTTAATCTCTAATAATAGTTTTCTATAATCTGTAATGGTAACTGGATTACTGGTTAATATTTCTAAAGGGGTTAAAAAATTATCGTCTTTTCCATTTTTATTTTTAAAAGCTATTAAATCTTCAAAGGGCAGATTTGTTTTATATCCCAAATCCATTAAAGCATATACCAACACTTCTAAAATGGTAATTCCCGGGTCATGTACGTTATGATCTGTCCATATTTTTCCAGAAAGGTTTCCTATATGCTCTAAACCCTGTTTTCTTAGCTTTTCAAAATCCAGATATTCAGGAAGGTTAGGATCCTTTTGTTTAATAACAGATATATTATTGTTCTCTACTTCTGCCATATCAACTTAGTTCTGATGGTTCGTTTATATTTTTGTATTGAACAGAGGTCTTAGGGTCCATATTTTGATTTGGATCCGGACATTCTTCTTTGTCTATACCCACACATATTTTACCTGCGGTTAGGATAGATCTGGCGGTAAGAGGTGTGATTTGTGATGCTTTTTGTCCCTGTTCGTCTTTTAGCTCTAGTTTGGTAATAAAATCTATATAATCTAATTGTTCTACAAAGCCCACTATATCTGAAAATAGTATCGATTGCCCAAAAGCAATTTTTTCTGAATCCCCTAAAAACCAAGGAGCCAATAGATTGGTAATATCTTGTTTTAATTTTCGTTTATAAAAATCTGTAGATTTTCCTCTGTATAATCGTACGGTTATATCTACATCTACGTACTCATATCTGGGATTCATTACTTTTATCCTTGCAAAAGGAGATGTTTTTTTGCGTAGCAGATTTCCTATTTTTTCTAAAAGGCTTACAGGTACTTTGGGTTCTAATTGATTACCTGACAAAAGCTTGGTTAAATCTGGTATCACTGTAATTACTACAAACCCCGGAGCTACTTCGAGATCTTTTTGGTAAGTAATCGCTGAAAGTCCCATTGTATGGCTAATACATTTTACTTTGTATATTTCCGGAAAACCTTCTAATACTATTTTTTCATAGTCATTTACCATTAATGCTCTCCCTTTGTGTTTGAGATGCTCACTAACCCTTACATAATAATGTCCTTCTCCTTCTGGTTGTTTTCCTCCAAAAGAAGGGTACAATTGTTCTACTTTTTTTACACTAAAGTCTGCTTCTACCAATTTACTTACACTTCCAGCTTCTAATGCAATATTCAACCTTTTGGTATCATTTTTATCACTTAACCTAGCAGAAGCTTTTGCTGCTTGTGTATGTATACCAATAGTTTCTGCCACTGCCATAGCATTATCCTTTGCTGAAACCCGTAACCAATACAAGTTATCCGGCATTACTGTGTTACCTGTTTTATTAATGGTATCGGGTATGGCAATGGTAACAATACCCGAAACTGTTAAGCCATCTGTTTGGTCTGAAATGATATTAAAATCAGGAAGTAATTCTATCCAATTATTATTACTTAAATATTCCCAACGAATTTTTGCTCTGTCCATTTCTGAATTTGCGGTTGCTTCTGCCAGTTGAAACAGTACAGAAAGGTTGCTTCCCGGGGTAAGATCTTCAATACCTATAAACAAAGTCCCTTCCTTATCATGAAAAGGAAAAAGGGTTGGGTTTTGCTGAATATCTTCGTATTTAGAGGTGTTTTCGAAAGGATACAGATGGATAATGTCTATATCATCCATTTTGGCCTTGGCTGTATAATCTATAGATAAGGATTTTATTGATGGTGTGTACGGCTCTATAGGCAATCCTATTTCTAATTTTTCTCCAAATCTATTTTGAAGGCTATCTGCCAAATCGCACATTTCTTTGATAATCTCAAGTACTCCTTCATCATTTGGATCAACAGGAGTTATATTACTTAAATTTTCTTTGATCTCTTCTAATATAGTAATAGCAGCAGTTTTGAAATTAGTAACATCTATAGTTACTTTATTCTTTAATTCTGAAATATCTTGATTATGTTGCTTTACAGCGTTATTATAAGTGGCAATCTTAGAGTTTAATGCTGCAATGGCGGCATTAAAACCAAATAAATCAGTGTTTATCAAATTATTAACAGCAGTTTTTGCATTTCCAACAGCAGTTTCTGCTGCTGCTATATCTTGAGGATTTGCATTAAAAGCCGCAATTGCATCGTTTAAAAATCCCTTAACCTGATTTGCCCTGTTAATAATGGGTTGAAAAGAAGGTAAATTACTTTCAAATTCTGCTAAATCATCTAAATCAATGAGGATTACAAACTCATTAATTGCATTTACAAGGGCATTAATTTTTGCGATAATTGCATTGATCTTATCTTTAGCTTTAGTTCCTAATTCTCCCAATTTTTTTAAGTCTTCCAAAGAATCTGAAATTGTTTTTGGGTCTACTAAATCCGCCAAAGCCATCATCTGCTTAGTTAATACAAAAGGAAATCTTTCATGCTGAAAACTTACTCCTGCCAAAGTTATTTTTGCAAACCCTTTTCTTGTGTTTATTGTAAGAGGTGACAATGGATCTACCGGCATTGTTTTAGGGGTGTAATTTCTATCAAAAAGACCCTCTGTTAATCCATGATGGAATGTTGATATATTAGATATATTTTGACAATCATAATCAGGTGATTCGTGGTTACTACTTTCAAATAGTTTTAAAAGTTCTTTTTTTCCAGGTGCTGTTGTTCCGCTGGGCAGCTCATGTATTTTATCTTTTATCCAATTTCCGTCCTCAAGTATACTTGTTAAAAAACGAAAACTACTGTTGGTAATTTTCTCTGAATTATCTTCAAATTGAAAATTAGATTTAGAGTCTTCATAAAACTTATAAGCTTTTTCTAAATCTGATGGCTTGTCTTTCCAAGTTGTATTAATCCAAAATTTTTGCCAATTTTTGCAAAAAATCTCTTTACTACCAATATAAAAATTTGCTCCTCCATCTATAAACCAATCATCACCCACTTTTGGCCTTGGTCCAAAAGGCAGGATAGGTTTATTTACATCTTGTAAATTATCATCATTTTGTACAATTAGATTTTTAACCCCGCATACGTCTACTTTAATTTCTGCGCGTTTAAGTGTTAGATGTTGAAAAAAATGATATAAAGAAATATTAATTTCATCCTGAGGCAAAGCTTCTTTTTTAAGACAGCATTTGTCTTTATCTTTTACAACAGGGTTGTCTATCTGTCCACAATCAAAAATATTTTGTTTTACTTTAGCTTTAGAATTTAATTCAATTTTTACTATCGGAAAAGGTTTTACGAGAGGAAGTTCCTCTTCTAATACTTTATCATTAAAAAAAACTACAGAAGGGTCATCTACATTTAATTTAATTTTTATTGAGATTTTTAAAGTGTTATTTGTTAAAATATCTATAGTAGTACCCAATACATTTTCAACCTTTGGGATTACCCAAGATTTTTCTCCGCTAAAACTAATGTCAAAAACTGATACCGAAGAAGTTTCTGCATACTTCTCAAGACATTTACAAAGGATGTTTTTATCATTTTTATCAAAAATTGGTACGCAGCTAATTTTATCTTGTTGCATTAGAAATCCTTTTAGATCTTCTCCAATAACATAAGGAGTCTCCTCTACTAGTTTTTCTTTAAGATATTGTTTAGCTTGATTTGATATACCTGATAAACAACTATCTAACATCTCTTTATTTATACTATATATTCTTTGCCTTTTTGCCTTTTCAAAAGCATCTTTTATATCCTCAACTGTAGTGGATGTTACTCCTAGGGGTAATTCACAATCAAATTCGATACAGATAGTTCTTTCTCCTTCTTGCAACAATAGTACCGGAGAGGATAAAACAAATCCCAATCGTGCTTTTGGGTGTTTAACAAAACCTGTGTCTTCTTCAAAAATTTTACTATTCTTGGCACCAAGTGTTGCCCAATTTACAGACTGATCTTTTGTGAAGTTTTTTCCTAATCCATCTGCAGAGTTTGCTATTGGTGCAATATATACTCCTTCTATTTTGTTATTATGTGATAATTTAGGAAGAGCTAAAGTTCTTAACTCCACAATCTTTGCCTTATCCAGAATTACTTCATGATCCAATCCAAACCGGATATCCTCTTTATTTGCATCTTTTCCATTTTTTAACAACAAGCCTTCTTTTAAAGGATATTCTTCAAGATGTTTTGCTACTTCAAAAACTATGTGGGCTTTATCTGGTATTGCTTCTTTGGGTATTATTTTTAGCACTTTTTCATAGAAAAAATCTAAATGTTTTTTTCCCAGATCATTTATATTGCCTTGCAGATGGGTAAATAATTCTAAAAATGTAAAAAGTAGTGCTATATGAGGTTCGTGTTTTTTTTGTAGTTCTTGTTGTAATGGGTATAAACTTTCTTTGATAAAATCTGGTGCTTCTTCTATAATTGCTGCAAAACCACTTAGGAATTGATAAAAAATAGTATTTAATTCTTTTGCAACTAATAAAAACGCCTCGTTTTCTCCTTTTGTAACTTGTTGTACTCCATCAAAAAGTTTATAAATTTCATGAACTCCAAATTGCCATGGAGAGGCAAGGTAGTTTGTGAAATTTTTTTTACGAACACATAAAAATGTTGCACTTGCATTGTGCAGCGAGATAAAAGTTTTTAATGGTTCTACAAATGCAGATTTTAATATTGCCTGAATTGGGGTAACAAAACTATTTTGGGATTTTTCTACTTCGCTTAATAAAGCTGTAGTTGGTGTAATTATTTTTTTTTGAATGCAATTGAAAAGGGATTCTAAAGATTTTTTGGAAGGATTTCTTTTGAGTTCGCTATATAAAAGGGCATACTCGTTGTCTAAATCCCCTGTAGATATTTTGCTTAATACTGCCAATTGAAAAGGCAGGCTTTTTTTGAAAAAATGTGACCAATTATCCAAGTTTTGGTATTCGCCTTCTATCTCATTTCTGGCGTATTCATAGAAATTAATTTGCAATGCATATTTGCTGATAATAGTAAGCCTGTCTGCCAGAGTTTTTCCATCTACAGGCGCAAAATCGTTTTGCAATGCTTGTATATGGCGTGTTCTTTGGCTGGTCCCTGTTCGGTTTTTTAAGGGATGTGATATTTTGGATGGTTTGTTCATCTTTTATTTTATTTTATATCCCTTGATCTGCTTCTCTTAGATAAAAATCATATACATAATTATATCGGGTATTGGTTCCTTCTATTTCATAGTGCACAGTTATTTTTAATACCCCTTCTATTAGCTCAAAAGATTCTGCTTCGGTAATCTCTACTTTTTCCAACTTTATTCTTGGTTCATAATACAAAATGGCTCTTTCTACCAGATCTTTTAAAAATCCTATGAGTGAACTGTTCATGCTTTCAAATTGATAATCTTTCAGATTACATCCATAGTCTGCCTGCATTACCCGTTCGCCCAGGCTTGTAGATAGTAATATCTCTAAGCTTTGCTCTATATCTTTTTCGGCACTAACCATGGTTACGGTTTGACTTTCTTTATCAAAAGCCGGAGGAAAAGACCACCCTGTGCCTAAATATTCTTTATTTGTGTTCATTTCTTGATTTTTAACCCCCAATCATTACGGTTGGGTTTCCTTGTACAATAACCCCTCCATGTGCACTGGTATCTCCCATTCTTGCTGCTGGCTTACCTCCTATAAAAACAGTTCCTGATCCTTTTACAATAGTATCCGGGGGTCCTGCACAAACACATACATCTCCTACTACGGCTGCTGGCTGTCCTGCTATTAATACTGTGGGCACTGCTGGTCCTGTAATTGGTCCTCCTACATGGGGGGATGGTCCATTAAACAAAGGGCAGGTATGCATATCTCCTATTCTTGCTGCTGGTGGCATTTTTTTTAATTTAATTTATATTTACCAAAGATCCTTTTATCTCTGTTATTCCATCTGCCGAAACTTTTGTTGTTGCTCCTTTTATCTCCATAGCTGCACTGGCTTTTGCTGTTATTTGTGTAGCTTCAAGGGTCATATTCATTCCTGCTTTGATGTCTATGTTTCCATCTGCTTCTATTTTAATATCTCCGGGGCTTTTCACTTCTATTCCTGCGGGATCTAATAACACACTATTATCATTTTGATCTTTAATGGTTATAGATGTAGTATCCTCATCGATGACTATACTGTTTCCTGCCGGGGTATCGATAGTTATTGTTTTGGTTTCATCATGAAAAAGTAAGCGCATACCAGATCGGGTTACAAATCCTTTTTCGTGATTTACGTCTTGCGCGGTAATAGGTGCTGGTTTGGCACTGCTATGCAACATTCCTAAAATAACGGCATCTCTGGGATCATCGTTTATAAAACCTACAATAACTTCATCTTCAATTTCCGGGCGAAAAAAAGAGCCTCTTCCTGTTACCCCATCATCTGCTTTGCCTGCATCTAATGTGGCTATTCTTGCCCAAACTCCCCTTGCCGAGTTGTTTATAATTGGTAATCTTACCAATACCCTGTGTTCTCCTTCGGGGTCATCTTGTAGCTGGACTACTTTACCAATTTGCATGCCGTGTATAGGAGGTACTAGCCCTGATGCCGGTGCATCTGCTACATCTTTATGAATGTGTGCATAACAGTCCGGATGTACCCCAAATTGCACTTGTGTATACCACGAACCGTTATAAACGTCTTGCCGTATTCCTGAAACATAGGCTTTACCGGTAAATCTGGCTCCTAATCCTTGCAGCTCTATTAATTGTCCTGGTTTAATGTCGCCAAAACCAATAAATTTTGCCCGTCCGCGTATTTTGGACAATCTGCTTTTTTGCATCACAGATTTGGTCCACTCTTGTAGCTCTTCGGCGATTGCTTGCCCGGAATGTCGTAGCTCAAATGTGCCCGGGCTTATGGATTCTGATAATTGTTGCCCATTTACATTTCCTAATTCGTTAACAGGCACACTATCTGTAGTGTGTTCAAACATATTTTGTGCTCCATAATCCCATGATTTTGCCTCGACCGATGCCCATTGATTTTGTGCATCCATTTCTGCTTCAAAATCGAGTAGAGTAGAGCCAAATAAAACTGCTACTGCTGCATCTGTATTGGTTTTTGGTGCTTTGACACTAATTTTACCATCGTCTACAACAACCAGTTTTGCATTGGCTTCGGATCTCATTAGTAAAAAATCCCAGTCTGTGGCGTGATATTGCACCATTTCGAGATGTTGGATTGTTGTTGGTTCTACATCATGGTTTAATCCTGAATATCTGCCAATTACTTCTTCGATAATCTCACTATCTTTACTTTCTTCGTAATAGTAATTATGGCGGCCTATGGTCATTTTTACAGCTTCGTCTTTACAGTCCAGTATTAATCTGGTTTCTCCACTTTCTTGCACTTTAATGGCATGTTTAACGATTATGCCTTTAAATAGTTGTTTGTTTTCACTGTCCCGACCAATTTTTATAGCTATTGATTTTCCTGGCAAAAATTCTTCTTCTTCACTTATTTTAAAAGTTTCTTCGGCTGCATCTCCATCTTTAAGAATAATCTTTGCAGTAGGAATTCTATTTATTTCTTTAGAAACTGAAATAGATAGTATTTGATAGCCTTGATCCACTACCTTACCGTCAATCAGGATATCAAATGTGGCTACGTTATAGGATGTTTCTACTGGTATTTCTCTATCCTTCATGTGCTGCTTGTTTTATCTAATGGAGGAAAAACCAATTCACTTCCGGGAGTAATTTTTCTAAAAGAAGTCAATCCATTTGCTTTGGCTATTTGTGTTATATACTTTGCACTGTTATAGATATCATACGTCATGTTATCTAGCCTGTCTCCTGCTTTAACTTGTCTGGAGTGTGTTAAATCGGGGGATTTTTTGCCTTCTAAAGCTACCCGTTCCCTTTCGCTCAAATATTGCAGAAAGGTGGCACTGGCTTTAACTCTTAAGGGATCTCCATTTGGCTTAAAAAGGGTATAGTTTAAATCCAAACTGGTAAGTACACAAGCAAATGTCCAACTTTTGCCCCACAGTATTTTTAAAAAATGTGGTTTGTGTATCTCTCCATTCATGTTATACACTGCTTTCAAAAAAATATCAATCTGCTCTTTTACCTCTCGTTTACCATCATTGTATTTATATCCTTGAATAGTATTGGTGCCATCAAAAACAAAGTCCAGTTTTAACTCTTTGGGCGGGGTTCTGGTAAATTTTGGATTAGTTCCCTGACTGCCATGCCCTTGATCGTTGTTAACTTCTACTTTATAGTTTTGAGTGAAACTTTCAGGATTTACTGGTAACGAAACGGGATTAGGGCTTATTTTTGCTTTTTTCTGAAAATTTTCATCTTCAAAAACGTGTATTAAAACCTTTATTAATTCGCCTGTATCGTTCATTATCGCTCTGATTTTTCTTTTAATATTTCAAAAACCTTTTCTACGATTTCGTTTATATTAAATTCTTTTGCTTTACCGGTTTCGCTACTTCCTCCTGCTTTGTTGTTCCCTTTATTTACCGTTGTTTTTATGACTAATTCTCGAATTTCTAATGGCATCGCATATTTTTTTAACTTACCGTTACTAACTTGAAATAATTATAATTAAGTTCGAGGGTTTCTATAAGCACCTCTCCTTTTTCTGCATTTAATTCTCCTACTTTCCAACTTACCGGCCAAACATGAGAGAGTTCCCATTGCATTAATACATTATGGTTTTCATTTAACAGCTCTACATTTACTTTTCCTACCGGTTCAACAACAAGGCTCTGAAAAGCTTTCTGGCACCATTTGGTTAAACCGGAATCTTTGGGAGTAAGGATCCCTCTTTTTAAGGTTAGGACACTGTATTTCCTTCTACCAGGAATGTTATGCTCGAACCTGTTTTCTCCTCCTTCTTTTATAGTTTCTTTTTCTATTTGAACATCCAGTCCCGAAACGGATTGAAATTGTACATCTACAGCCTTGTTTTCGGGTAGATTTAAAAAGGAAACTCTAAAATGAAAACCAACTATTTGGTGCATTTGTAACGGTCTATATGATTAGAAAAAATATCTATTTGGCTTCGAGTATGGTCAATCCTTCGTGTACAAGCTCCATGGTTTCGATTGCTACTTCATTAGCATCTGCTTTAAGGTCTGTGGATTGCACTTTGCTTGGCCATGCGTTTTCCAGAATCCAGGTAATAATCGGAGAATGGTTTTCATCCAACAGTTTGATAGTAACTGCTCTCCTAAATTTGGATCCTGTATCATTACCTTCTTGGAAATAATAGGTTTTTTGCCATTCTTTAAAAAAGTCAAAGTCTCCTTGAAATGTTCCTCTTTTAAGGGTAATGTTACTGTATTTGGTAAGGCCTGGCTGTTTTGATTTATTATACTTTTTGCTATTACCTTCTCTATATTCTATAACTTCGGTTTCAAAATCTAATCCACTTACTTCTGTGAACCCGATACGAAAATTGTCTCCCCACTCTACTTGAAAATGAAACTTTGGTAACGGATAATCTCCTATTGCTGCCATATTTGTTTTTTTTAGTACTTGTTATTTTTTTAAATTATTTTCCACTTTCAGCTGCCTCAGCTGCTTTTATTGCTTCTGTAAGACTTGTTTTACGGGATAAGATTTTATCGCTTTTTTTCTTGCTCTCTATCCATGTTTTTTCAAAACCTTCTGTTTTGTCTATTGCTATCTCCACTCCTTTTTCAAGTTTTATGTAGTACATACTTTTATGAATAGGGAATTTTGGTTTTGGTTTTGCTTTTTTGTCATTACATGGATACATATAATGTTGATCCCCATCATACGGTTTTTTGCGTGTGGCTGCTTCTGGATTGGTATTATCATCGTCCATATGATGATCTTCATGTGTGCAATCTACATCTCCTTCCATTCCTTTAAAATCATCCAGCATTTCTTCTAATTTGCCTTCTAGCCCATCGTTTCCACAAATAGATGCAGATAACAGGTATGCACATTTCAGGGTATCCAAAAGTTTGGTTAAAATAGCATCTTGCATATCACAAACAAGGTTGATTTTTTGCTCATAGACTTCTATGCATTTTATAACCTCTACTTTTTCTTCGTCGCTAATGCTGTTAAGGCAATCTATAGTTTTTTTGAACTCTATTACTCTATCTTTTAGCCCCTGATCGTTGGTATCCATATAGGTATGAAAACAATCAAAAATTGATTTTACCAGACAGTTTAGCTTTTCTAATGCTTCTGTTGTATGCTTTGAGTTTTGGCATACAACACTTGCTTGCTCTATAAAAAACTCTAATTCTTTTACTATTATTTTTGCTTTTTCATCGGTTTTTTTAATGATTTCATTCCATTTTTTAAGTTTTGTTTCCCAACCTAAAGAATTTACATACTCTTCTTCGTGCTTAAATGTTTTTGCACTCCACTCTGTATATTGGTTACAAACTTCTTCTAGCTGTTCTCTCCATTTATCCAGGCAATCTTTAGCTTCCGGATCGTCATTGCCCCCACCATTATAGCAACAGGCATTATTTATCATAAATTTTGTCATAATTGTTCTTTTTTGTGATTAATAGTGTCTGTTAATTTTTATCATTTGACTGTTTTCTTCTACGTCTATCTTTTCCTTTCTGTTCGTGATCTTGATCAGAGTCATAACAGTTTCCGATATCTTTACACAGGTCTATACATCCATCTTCACAATCACTTTCGCACACAAATTCTATAACAGATTCTAATCCATTGCCAATGGTAGCTTCTGTTTTTTTATCACAAATGATTTGTGCCAGTTCGTTTACTATTGTATTAAGTTCTTCTCTGGAAGTTACTACGTCTGTTGCAGTAGACTTTATATTGGCATCCACACATGTTTTAAAGTTTTTTACAGAGTCCATTAACTTAGCTGCAAATCCTTTAAGGCTTACTGTATTGGTAAATGTGTGTATTCCTGCTATAGTTACTATAGATTCGAATGCATTTTGTCCTTTTTCGTCCAGTTCTTTGGTTTTATCCAGAATTTCTTTTAATTCATGTTCTACTTCGCCTATTTTGCCATCTTTTGAAGGTTTACCAGACTTAGGCAACACTTTATTTTTGATACAATTAGACATTGCACAGGCTGCATTATGAGCTTCCTCTATTTTTATTCTCATTTCATTTAAAAGCTTGGAGGAGTCATTAATAAGCTTATCTATATCATCATCTTTTTTTATATATGCATCGATATTTTTTTGAATAATTTCACTCTTTTTATAATTTTCCAGAGTAACACAACTCATTATATCCTGATATACATTATGGGATTCTTCGGCTTTGTCCAAACAACAAATTTTATATCCTCTTGCTGTTTCTTTGGATTGCTGAAGTGTATAATTTGAAGTATACCTACTCTCCGCGGTTTTCTTGTCTCTTTTAATGACCTTCAGGCTTTCACAAATTACCGTATCGGCATTTCGTTGACTACCATTGTCACAACTTTTTTTGGTTGCCATATTAATATGTTTTATTGCGGTTCTTTTTTATTATTCTGATAACATTTTATGGCTAAACCTTAAAATGATAAACTCTGCTGGTCTTACTACTGCCATTCCTATTTCTACTATCATTCTTCCTTCCCAGATATCTACCTCATCCATAGTTTCGTTTAATCCTACTTTTACAAAAAAAGCTTGCTCTGGTGTGGTTCCCATTAAGGCACCGGCTCTCCATTGCTGTACTAAGAAGTTATCGATCATGGATTTTACTCTGGACCAGGTATTCAGGTCATTGGGTTCAAATACAAATTGAGTAGTTGCTTTTTTAACAGATTCTTCGACCATATTAAAAAACCTTCTTACAGGAATGTATCTCCATTCGTTGCTGTTTCCTGCCAAAGTTCTGGCTCCCCAAATAATGGAAGGTCCTCTTCCTACAAAAGACCGAATTACATTTACAGATTTTCCACCAGTAGTATCTACATTTAAGATTTCTTGTTCTTTGTCTGTAATTTTTATCATTGGTTTACTCACCAGGTCAATACTTACATTTGCAGGAGCTTTCCATACACCTCTGGCATTATCTACTGAGGCGTACTGCCCTACTACTCCTGGTGATGGGGGCATTTCCATTGGTAAATTTCTCAAGGCGTTTTGTGCCTGGAAATACATTGCATTATCCTTGGATTTTAATTCTGCCAATGTACCTGCCAAATCTCCGCTATGCTCAATAGTTACATTTGCATCTCCGTCTCCTTCGCCTCCATAATAATAATTAAGAGTAGTTTCTAAATTCGGGAAATATGCGGCTCCATATTTTAATATATCTTCTTGTGAGCCAATTGCTGAGGAACGCATAGCTTCTACATTGCCTAAAAAGTCAAGATCCGGGTTTTGCCAAATATCCATTACGGTAAAACGATCTTTTAGTTCTACACACATGTTCAGAGATGCTTTATATACATTATAAAACCCTTCCACAACTGTTATTCCTTGCGCATCCGGATATACGTACAATGTTATTTCGTCAATTTTTTCGGTAGTATTAAGCCCGTTAATAAGGGTGGTGTCATCTACTACTCCTCCAGAGGATTCATAAAGTCCAACAGATACGATCCAACAAGGTCCTCCCCCATTTGCAAAAAACATTTGTAGTGCATAGTGCATTTTATATTTTGATTGTGCAGCTTTATCTACAGATGCCTGTATTACTGGTGGTGTTTTTGAATCGTTAATTAAAACAGATAAATTGGTTTCTATATCTGGTTTTCCAAAAAGACGTTCATACTCTAGCATAGATCGTATTCTTTTTGGTTCTAAAACCAAGGATTCTCCCGTTCTATCATCTTCTGCTTTTTGTGTGTACCCAATAAAAGCAGGAATAGCCGTATCTACTTGTGCAATCGATGGTGGAAGTTTTGGAATTTCTTCGACATAAACTCCTGGCGTTTTGTAATTCATAATTTCATTTTTATAAAAGTTTGATTTTAATTGTTTAATAGTCTGTTCGATGGATTGATAAATATCTCTGAAAATATTTTGTCATTTTCTAATTTTATAGAAGGTATAGCAGGATATGGTAATAACAAAGAACCTCCATCTTGAAATGGTACTAATGCTGCTGTTAATGCTTTTGGTTTAATAGAGATCAGTCTCTCTGCACTATGCTGTAAATGTGTAGCTGTTCCTGCAATTTCTCCCGGACTAAAATCTCCTTCTTTATTGTATCGCCAATAAGTTTTTCTGTTTTTAAACCTGATTTCAAAAACAGGATGTGATATTTTTTGATTAGCTGCGCTAATTCTGGTTTTAAGAAATCCATTACTATCCAACAAACTATATGGAGAATTTTCTTCATCTAACCTAATATCTACTACGGCAAGATTGTATTTATCATAAATGTTAGTGTTGAGATATACAGGATATAGTAATTCTGATCCTGCATTTTGTTGTATTTTGAGGGTATAATGTCCTGCCGGAATAGTATCTGAGTCTATATCATTATCATCTACTTTGGTAAAGTCTACTTTTATATTCTGGATAGCTTGTGCAGCTGTTTTGCTTATCGTTTTTATTTGGTTATCGCTTTGATCCAGCAATACAAAATCTATCTGAGTGATATTTTGCGATTTTTTAAGTTTATATTCAAAACTATTAGGCAGTAATATTCGATCTGCATCACTCACAAAACGTTTGTCATTTATTACCTCCCAATGATTTGGGTCTGTCCCGTCTGTATATTGTATTGCTTCCTGAACCGATCCTGCAAGTTCTGCAAGTGCGCCCATTTCGTATATTTTGCCACCTTGTACTGTAGCTACTTTGTTTGAAATTGGAGTGGATGTATATGCTGGTATTACAGGTTCGTTAAATATTTCTTTATTTTTATTGGTAAAATAATAAATTGATGGTAAGGAAGGGCGTAAGCTAATATTGGTCATTCCATTAAAAAAAGGTGTACTTGGTTGAATTGAAAAAGTAAAATTTAGATCAGGTTTGAGTTCAAAACGAGGTTTATATACTATCTCACCCGCTTGGTTTTCAACATTAACTTCTGTTCCTACTATAAAACCCAATGCTGTTTTTGCCCAAACCAGTTTATATTTGTCCAGATTCTTTTTTGTCGAGGCATCAGGCTCAATTTCAAATAATGATTTAACATCATATATTCTATTTATGAGTTTTTTATTTATTATATCCTTTTTTTGTTTCTGGTTTTTATCAAAAAATGATTCTCCATCTGCTGTGGTTAAATAATAGTCATGTACTATCTGAACCTCGAATAATCTTTTAAAGATTGTACTATTGCCCATTACTAATTTATTACACTTTGATTGTTTACTATTTCTTCTATTAAAGGAGCTATTTCTCCAGAATTTTCTTTAATGCTCACTAAGCGTATTTTATACATTGCAAATGGAACTTGTTTTCCGCCCAGAGATCCCCATAGATGATTTATTTGTTCAAAGGTCAGAGTATACAGTTCTACGTTTAGTTTTAACTCGTCTTTGCTCTCCTGAGGAATATTACTATCCCCAGAAATGGTAGTAAAAGGGGAGTTTTTGATGGTAAAGCTTTTTTTGGCTTGAAAAAATTGGATTACCAAGGATAATCTACCCAAAGCAAATTCATACGCATCTTGTAGATCCTGCCCTAATGTGGATGAAATAAGGATATACAGGTTTAAAAAAACAGGTGGCTCTACATATTTTATGCCACTTGGGGTTCTTAAAATATTGCCATTATTTTTTAAAGTACTTTCTTCTTCTGTGTTTACCAGAGTAATAACGATCTTATTGCTTAGATCTGCCTGCGTATCACTCTCCATCAATGCTATGTTATGCAATATGATATCATCCTGTGTGATTGAGTCTCCAGGTCTTTTATTCTGAAAAACATAGTTACTTAATTCATCTCTTAATAATTTTAATGCTAACCCGATCATAGACAGAATTTAAATTAACCGGTTTGATAAAATATCAAACCCTATACACTTAATAAAACAGATTACTAAAATTATTTACTATTAAAGTTATGTTATGGATACACTTTGCTCTAAGGGATAGTTAAAGTTTGAAAAAAAAGACAAGGAAATCAATCCCCATTTTTGGGGATTTTTCAATCTAAATATTTAGTTAATAAGTAGTTAATAGAAAGTTAAATTACAGTTCTAAAGGCTTGAATGCTTCTTTTATAAACCGGGCAGTATTTTTTGTCTGAAACTTTGGGGGATATGACAGTGTATAAGTAACCTGTTAAAATTTGCGCTCTTCCTGCCCTTCTCCTGTGGCAAATTCATATAATAATATAGCAACTGTAGCTTTATCAAAAGGTTTTTGTGTGGGTATTATCCTAGCAAATTGTTTTGGGGTTTTTCTAATAGTTTCTAGTTTTGGTGCAAGAATATCCCTATTTCTTAGATGATAAAGCTCTTCTACCATTAATTGCCTCAATTTTACCCTGTCTTGATAGTTTGCAAAATTAAAAGTAAGCTTCCCATTTTTTGTAAAATACTTTGCGATAATATCCTGTGTGGTATCTTCTCCTATACAACTAAGGATTCCGCCAAAATTACTGTTGATTTCTGTAATTATCTCTTGTAAATCTCTTCTGAAGTTGTATCTAAGTGTTCTTCAAAATAGGTTTCAAGGGCAGAGGTAGCTTTGTTATCCTTAAGGGGTATTACTACTCTTAAACAAAGCTTCTTCAAGAGTGTCTCCATTAATAACGATTTCACGAATTTTCATACTATATGTCTTAAAGTATGAAAATTCATGTAGTAAAAATCAGCACAAATAATAGAAGCTAAAATCTATAGTTGCAGTAGATTTTATTCTTCAACAGAATGAAATCAGCTCATTGACAATACTATGCCAAAATGGATCCAACCTATGGTTTATCCTGAGCTGAGCTGAAGGGCTGGGATAACAAAAAACAACAAATACAATTGTAGTTTACTAAATATCAACCATTTATGCTAATATATGTTTTTTATCATGTACTTAATCAAATGCTAAATTACAACTCCAAAAGCTTGGATGCTTCTTTTATAAGTTGGGCAGTATTTTTTACCTGAAACTTTTTGATCAGGTGCTTACGATGGGATACAGCTGTATGGTTACTTATAGAAAGTTCGTCTGCAATTTGTTTTGAAGAGTATCCATTTGCTATAAGTTTAAGAACTTCTTCTTCTCTGGAGGATATTTGATCCAATTCATCTTTATAAACATTTTTTCCCCTATGTCCTCCATTAATTTTAACACAGCGCTCTATTTCTTCTTTTTCAGAAACATCAAAAAAATAGTTCAAAGCCAATATCCTTTTCTTTAATTTATAAATCAGGATTTCATGCTTTATATAAATCCTTTCTCCTTTATAATTAGTAATATGGTATTGCATGGTAATGACATCTTTAACAAGCGGTGTTTTAAAAAAAGTGAAGATTTTTTCTTTTATTCTGGAAACTTCGCAAGGGTGGATCAACGAAAACCAGAAATCCCAGCCTTTTTCTATTAAACCATTGGGATCAAAACCCAAAAGAGTTTTGAAAACTTTATTGCAATACAAAAATTTATCCTCCTCTATCATATAAATACTAATCATTAAATTCTTGAGATCATCACAGGTATCCAATAGTTTAGAAATGTCAGAGGTGAAAATGGGTTCTTCCAGATAAGGGGTTGTAGAGAAATTAGGTTTCATAAGAGTATGATTGTTAGGTGTGAAAATTAAGTGGTTTAATAGAATACCTAAAGTTGAAGATTTATTTGGTTAAACACAAAAAGTATATCGGGGGATTTAACCCCTTTTTTATACTCTGTTCCTGTAATTTTAATGTTTTTTTTGCTTTTACCGATTTTAAGGAGCATAAAAACCATTATTTTGTGGAAATATTCCTTTAAAATGGAATTTTTCCAAAATATATATATCTTTATAATTTTAAATTCATATAATCATGAAGTCTGAAAAGTATATAAAAGGAAGAGGGGCACAGGAAAAAATAAACAGCAAATTCTTAGAAAACCATCATGAGACCCGGGATGATTTTTTAAACTATTGCTCTCTACAAGGAGAGTCTATAGAAAAAATCCCCACCTCTTTTATAGAAACTTTTCCAAAAACGATAGTAAATAAAGTCTCCAGCCCAGATGTAGGTATGTTATATTCTCTTAATCCATACCAAGGCTGTGAGCATGGTTGTGTATATTGTTATGCCAGAAACTCTCATGAATATTGGGGTTATGGTGCAGGTTTAGATTTTGAAAGTAAAATTTTGGTTAAAAAAAATGCTCCCGAACTATTAGAAAAAAAATTGCAGAACAAAAATTGGAAGGCTTATCCTATTTCCCTTTCCGGAAATACCGATTGCTATCAACCTATTGAAAAAAAACTGGAAATAACACGCCAATTACTTCAAGTTTTCCTAAAATATAAACACCCTGTTGGTATTATAACCAAAAACACTCTTGTTTTAAGGGATTTGGATATTTTATCAGAGTTGGCAAAAGATAATCTGGTATCTGTATTTTTATCTATTACTACCTTAAATGAAGAGACCCGAAGAATTTTAGAGCCCAGGACTGCGAGTATAAAAAACGTCTGGATGCTTTAGAAAAACTAAATACTTTGGGTATTCCTACAAGTGTAATGATGGCTCCTGTTATACCTTCTATAAACAGCCATGAGATATTACCATTGGTTAAAGAAATTTCTGACCGTGGGGCCAAAAGTGTTGGATATACTATTGTTAGATTAAACGGTGCTATCGGAAAAGTTTTTACTACATGGTTAGAAAATACTTTGCCAGATCGAAAAGATAAAATTCTGAATCAAATTATGGAATGCCATGACGGAAACTTAAATGATAGTACCTACGGAAGACGAATGAAAGGATCCGGGACTATTGCAGAGCAAATACATCAATTATTTACTATTGCCCGGCAAAAATATTTGCCAGACCAAAAAAGGATTCTCTTAAATTGTGATTTACATTCTCATTATAAAGACGGACAATTACGTTTGTTTTAATCTATCCTTGTGCAATTTATTACTAATTGTATGCATCAAAAAAATATAGAAAATAACCAGTTACAATTTTCCTTCCCATTCTTTATAAAACTGCTCTAGAAATTGTTCCATAAATACATGACGTTTATCTGCTAGTTTTTTACCTGTTTGTGTATTCATCTTGTTTTTGAGAAGCAATAATTTTTCGTAGAAATGATTTATTGTAGGTGCTTTTGAAGATTTATATTCTTCCTTGTTCATACTAAGGTCAGGCACAATCTCGGGATCATACAATGCCCTGTTTTTAAATCCTCCATAATTAAAACATCTTGCAATACCAATAGCACCTATAGCATCTAAGCGGTCTGCATCTTGTATAACATCTAATTCTGGAGATCTGAATTTTTGATGTTCATTTCCTCCTTTAAAAGAAATATTTTCAATAATCTTAATTACATGCTCGATAATATCGTTATTAACTTTTAGAGTATTTAAAAATTCTCTTGCCACTTTAGGGCCAACCGTTTCATCTCCCTCATGAAATTTAGAATCTGCAATATCATGTAATAAAGCGCCTAAAGAAACTATAAAGAGATTTACTTTTTCTCTTTCAGAAATTAATAATGCATTTTTATATACTCTCTGGATATGAAACCAGTCATGACCGCCTTCGGCTCCAGAGAGTTTATCTTTTACAAAATCTATAGTTTTGGATATAATCTGATCTTCTGTCACCTCAAACCTATTATTTTGCTATTGCTGGCTGTACCCACTTAAATTCAAAAATATCATTAGGAATAACTAACCGCTCGCTAATTCGTTGCATCCTTGCGGGTAACTTCATTAAATAATCTCGTGCTCTTTCTGCTTCATCGGTAAGATCCATTATTTTATCAATATCCCATCGATCAATAAGACGTTGCATAATATCGATATAATCTTGTGAGGTATATACTCCTATTCGTTGCGCTGACCATGAAAAATCTTCGAAGGCACTCCCCACAGCTTGCCCGGATTCTCTAAGAAGATGTGCTGGCATTATAATTTTTTTCTTCATCATATCGCTAAATGCGATCATCATCTGGCTTGGATCTACTTCAAAAATACTACTAACAAACTCACTGTATGCATTGTGATGGCGCATTTCATCTCCTGCAATAATTTTACACATCTTGGATAAAGATTTGTTAGAATATTCTTTTGCTAATTTTGCTACCCTATTATGAGAAATATAGGTAGCTAGTTCCTGAAAACTGGTATATACAAAATTCTTATACGGATCCCTGTCTGTACCAATATCAAAACCATCGTTAATTAAATATTGTGTGGTTCTTTCTACTTCAATCATATTTACCCTGCCAGACAAATACAGGTATTTATTAAGCACGTCACCATGTCGATTTTCTTCCCCACTCCAGTAACGGGTCCATCTTGACCATGCATTTCCACCTTCTTGCTGGTTTATTCCTTCTACATCCATTAACCAGGACTCATAAGTTGGCAATGCTTCTTCTGTTATAGTATCCCCAACTAAAACTACCCAAAAATCATAAGGAAGTTCTTTTGCCAGTTCTCTTAACTCTTTAACCTCATCAAAAAAAGTATCTTCATTTTGAGAATCCGGCAAAAAATCGGTTGGCTGCCATATTTTATCTACCGGAATCAAAAATCTATCTATAAAAGAATCCACCTTTTTTTCCAGCAATTGCATTACCTCTAATCTTATATTATCTAAAGCCATTATTATTGATGTTACGTTCTGATTGCTAAAGTAACTCTTTCTTGTATTTTATCCAGTAATATTTCTGGTTCTTTATCAATTAATAAAGGTTCTTGAACCTCTAATGTTAGGTGTATTCCTACTCCCATCGGGAAATTGCCAAATCGCACTAATTTCCAACTGTTATTTATAGTTACTGGTACTATTAATGCATTTGGAGCATTTTTAAATAATATCTTTAAACCGGTTGGGGCAAATTCTTTTGGCTCTCCATTTCTGCTTCGGGTACCTTCTGGAAAAATTACAGCAGAAAAATTATTATCTGAAATAAATTTTCCAAATTGGGACAATGCTGGAATAGATTGTTTTGGGTTTTTTCTATCTATAAGAACATTCCCCCCGTATTTTAAATTAAAAGATATACTTGGTATTCCTTTACCTAATTCAATTTTAGAAATAAACTTTGGTTTATTTTTACGCAAAAACCAGGATATTAAAGGGATATCAAACATGCTCTGGTGGTTGGACACTATTATTAAAGATTGTTCTTTTGGTAATTTATGAGGGTTTTTGAAGCTAAATGTTACTCCCAGAATATGTAAACATCGTAGTAAACACAGGTTCATTATATTTACAACTCCCCTATGTGCTTTGGCACCTCCCAATTTTACTCCTAGCCATTGTAATGGTTGAAAAACCACTAGTGCTAATCCAAAAAATAAATAAAAAACTACAGAAAGCGGATAACTAAGTATCTTTTTTATTGCTCCCATTATCTCTGTTACAATTAATAAAATTTAACTTGTGTGAACGTATTGCAAGGTCTTACATTATTTTTAGTTGACCAATAGAATAATGTACAAAATTAAAATGTCTAAAAACACTATGTTATATCTTTAAAACAACCCTTTCACCAACATAATAATCAAATTGTTCTAAATCATTATTACTTTGCTAATTACCAACAAAATATGAACTGTTTTTTTAAACAACATTGGAAGGGATTTTAAGGCTAATTTTGAGAAAAGAGAAGAAAATCTTCATACATTCATATCATTAAACTCTTAAAACAATATATTATGACAAAAACAATTTTAAATATTAATGGTGTTCAAGTATTGAACAAAGAAATCTTAAAACAGGTTAATGCTGGTTTTTGGATAGAGAGGGAATCAAACTGCAGTTGTGTTGGAAATGAAAACAACAATCCCCCTTGCCCCATGTGTTAAACATTTTTTTATAAAAAAGGGTGTTTTAAAAACCAAAACACCCTTTTAATTTTCTAGCAATATTCGTTATATGCATCTTTAAGATTTTCTGCTATCATTTCTGCAGGACGCCCTTCTATATGATGACGTTCTAGCATATGTACCAGTTCTCCGTTTTTAAACAATGCCATAGAAGGTGAAGATGGAGGAAATGGCACCATAAAACTACGTGCTCTATCTGTTGCTTCTCTGTCTACACCTGCAAAAACGGTTACTAAATTATCTGGTTTTTTATTATTATTTAATGAAGCCTTTGCTCCCGGACGAGCATTTGCTGCTGCACAACCACATACCGAATTTACAACTACTAGTGTAGTCCCTTCTTTTGCTATTGCTGCTTCAACAGCTTGTTCTGTGTGTAATTCTTCAAAGCCAATACTCGTAAGATCTTCGCGCATTGGTTTAACTAAATCTGCTGGGTACATATTTTTTATTTTTCTTGTATTAATAATCCACTAATTCTTTATTTAATTGTAAACACAAATCACCTACACTATTTTAGCATTAACTACCATAATCATAATGTTATATTTTGTATTGCAATTATATACAAAGTTACAAATTATGTACCACATAGATATACCTGACAAGTAGTCGCAAAATCTATTTACATTTGCACTAATTTAGCTTTGGGAATTGTAACGAACTGATACTTATAAATACTAATTTATTGTAAAGAACAAAAAAGCACCTTTTAATAAATAGTTTATCTTTACATCCCAAAAAATGGTTTTCAATGATTAAATGGTTTACTACTATAATAGGATATGTGTTTTTTAGATTTCCGGGAGCAATTTTAGGTTTTATAGTAGGTAGCTTAATTGATTCTGCAACAAGCAAAAGCAGTGGTGGTTTTAAAAAAGTATTTACGCAAGAGCCAGAGGTTACACCTGCCGATTTTGAGTTGAATTTACTGTCCCTTTCTTCTATTGTAATCAAAGCAGATGGCAAAATAAATCAAACAGAATTAGATTATGTACGAAGTTATTTTGTAAGTTCTTACGGCAAAGAACGTGCTAATGCAACTTTTAGAACGTTTAATGAAATTATAAAAAACAGAGAGATTTCTGCTCAACGTATATGTATGTATATTACACAACATACAAGATATCCTTCGAGATTACAAATTCTTCATTTTTTATTTGGTATCGCAAATGCAGACGGATCGGTAAGTGTTTCTGAAGCTGAAGAAATACAAAAAATAGCAGGCTTTTTAAGAATAAATTTTAAAGATTTTGAAAGTATTAAAGCTATGTTCTTTAAGACCGGAGACCATGCTTATAAGATTTTGGAAATTGACAAGTCTGCCACAGATGCCGATGTTAAAAAAGCTTTTAGAACCATGGCAAAAAAATACCATCCTGATAAGGTTCAACACATGGATGATATTCATATAAAAGGAGCAGAAGCAAAATTTAAAGAAGTGCAAAAGGCATACGACCAAATTAAAAAAGAAAGAGGGATTAATTAAATCCTGTATTTGACACGTTGTATCTATTGTTGCTCCTGAATATTATTTAGAATTGATAGTAAAATAAAACTACTTTTTTCTATATCTCAACTCTATTGTATACAATATTTGTTTCATTCAACTATCTGTTTTAAATGCGTTTTTCAAACTTTTTAAAATAGTGTTCTCCTTCAAATCATTCAAAAATGATAATAGATCCCGTTATACAACGGAATTAATTCAACTACCTGTTTTAAATGCGTTTTTCAAACTTTTTAAAATAGAGTTTCATTAACTTTGGGGGATGATATCAAACAAGGCGAAGGCTCACATAGCTTTATTGAGCGTTAATATTATTTATGGAGCAAATTACCTTGTAGCCAAAGGATTAATGCCAGACAAAATTGAAGCTTCTGCATTAGTATTTCTTCGAATAAGTGGTGCTGGTGTATTATTCTTAATTCTTAAGTTTTTTATTAAAGAAAAAGTAGATAAAAAAGATCTTCCAAGACTGGCATTATGTGGTTTTCTGGGAGTGGCAACAAATCAATTCTTTTCGATGAACGGGCTTAGCCTTACCTCTCCTGTAGATGCTGCTATTATCATTACGGCAATGCCTATTTTTACGGTTATTATCAGCTATTTTTTATTAAAAGAACCTCTAACAATACAACGTATTACAGGGATATCTATTGGCGGTACGGGAGCTGTTCTGTTAATTTACTTAGGGGGGTCTGACCTAGGAACAGGCTCTCTGTTAGGAAATATCTTTGTATGCATAAATGCGCTGGCCTTTGCATTTTATCTGGTTATTGTAAAGCCCCTTATGTCAAAATATAAACCTATTACAGTAATTGTCTGGACTTTTTTATTCGGGTTTATAAGTATGTTCCCTTTTTGTATAGAAAAATTAATCCATACTGATTTTACTACTTTTGCTGTTTCGAACTGGGTTTCTTTATTCTATGTGGTTATTGGCCCTACTTTTTTGGCTTACTTACTTAATATGTTTGCGTTACAATTTGTAAAACCTACCGTTTCCAGTAGTTATATTTATGTACAGCCTGCAGTAGCAATGTTACTTGTTGCCACTATATCTTATTTGGTTATCGATAGCCAATACAAGGGTGATCTAACTATTACAAAATTATTATGTTGTGTTTTGATTTTTTGTGGAGTGTATTTAATTAGTAGTGGCCCTTTAAAATGGCTTAAAAAATAAGTTATTGTTTTATACAAACAAATTAATGACATCCACATCCTGAATCACCGCAAGACTTCGTTGATTTTTTTTTTGCAGGAGAAAAGGATGGTTTCCAAAAGAATTTTTTAATCAAAAATCCTACTGCAAGTACAAAAATCAACACTACCAGTATATTTTGTATAAGAATATTCATTTTTTTCTTTTTTTACTATTTTTCTTTTAACCCAAATTATTAATGTCGTTTAATTAAGCTGTATCTTTTTGAGGATTAAATATCTGTAAAAGCAAAATACCCCTTTACTTTTATCATGGATTCCTGCTTACTTTGGAATCCTCTATTAACAATCTTTAAATCAATAGTTTAAATTCTTAACTTAATAACATTTCCCAAATTATACAATAATCTGGTTTAAATTGAAAGGTAATTATAAAGTCGTACCAAAACCAGAAAGCTTACCTTCTATTTTAAAATTTGATATACAATAAGTGCAACACTATATGCAAAAACACTCATAAAAACAAGCTGTGCCATTGGCCATTTCCAAGTATTAGTTTCTCGTTTAACAATAGCCAAAGTACTCATACATTGCATTGCAAAAGCATAAAACAACAATAAAGATATTCCACTTGCCAAATTAAATAGTGGTTCTCCTGTTTTTTGGTTAACCTCGGCAGCCATTCTGTTTTTTATAGTTTCTTCTTCATCGCTTCCTACACTATATATGGTTGCCAAAGTGCCTACAAATACTTCTCTGGCTGCAAAAGAGCTTATAATACCTATTCCGATTTTCCAATCATATCCCAAAGGAGCTACCAATGGTTCTATTGCTTTACCCGCATATCCTATAAAAGAGTATTCTAATTTATGAGATGCTATTTTATTACTTAATTCTTCTTCCGTAAGATCCGTGTACTGTTCAGTAACAATTTTTTCTGCATTATTAAAGTTTTCATTGGGTCCAAAACTTGCCAATACCCATAATATAATCGAAATTGCCAAAATAATTTTTCCTGCCCCAAATACAAAGGCTTTTGTTTTTTCAATTACATTAATTGCTACATTTTTAAATAAAGGGATTTTATACCCGGGCATTTCAATAACAAAATAAGATTTACTCTTAATTTTTAAAATTTTATTAAGTATCCAAGCGGATCCCACTGCCGTACCAAATCCTAAAAAATACAAAAACATTAACGTAAGACTTTGATAACCAAATATCCAACCTATTTTTTCGTTTGGAATAACCAGCGAAATAATGATAAGATATACGGGTAATCTTGCCGAGCAGGTTGTAAATGGTACTACAAGTATTGTAATCAGTCTTTCTTTCCAGTTTTCGATATTTCTGGTTGCCATTACTGCAGGGATAGCACAAGCAGTACCGGATACTAGCGGAACTACACTTTTACCACTTAATCCAAATTTTCGCATTATTCTATCCATCAAAAAAACTACTCGGCTCATATATCCACTCTCTTCAAGAATAGAAATAAAAAGAAAAAGAAATGCAATTTGTGGAATAAAAATAACAATACCCCCTAGTCCTGGAATAATCCCTTCGGTTATCAAATCTACCAAAGGCCCTTCTGGAAATATAGATTTTGTTGTTTCACTTAACCATGCAAAAGCTTCATCAATCAAATCCATTGGATAAGATGACCAGTCATAAATAGCTTGAAATATCAACAATAGTATTGCAAAGAAGATAAAATACCCCCATACTTTATGTGTTAGGATTCTATCCAGTTTAGCTCGCATTCCGGTGGCTGCCCTTTCATCTATTATCAATGCCTCCTTAAGTACACTATTTATAAATTGGTACCTTTTTATGGTTTCTTTTTGCTGTAGTCTTTTAAGTTCGCTTTCCGATTTAATTTTAAAATCCGGAGCTATGGATATTTCTTGTTTATTGAACTTTCTAAAATTAACATCCTGAGTGATTACCAGCCAAAGTTTATATAAGGATTGGTCCGGAAATGCCTTTTGCAGCCTGTCAAAATAATCTGGAGCAAAAGATAGTGCGTTAACATTAGATGTCTTTGGTAATAATGTATAGGATTCTATTAATTTTTTAAGGTCTTCTATTCCTTCTTTTTTACGTGCGCTAACCAACGCTATTTTGGTGTGGAGTTTTTTTTCTAATAAAGGAATATCTATTGAAATACCTTTTCGATCCATACGATCTGCCATATTAATTACCAAAATAGTGGGTATTTCGAGGTCTTTAATTTGTGTAAAAAGAAGTAAATTTCGTTTTAAATTTTCTACATCGCTAACCACTACGGCTACATCAGGAAAATCTTTATCTTTTTTATTGAGAAGTAGCTCTATTACTACATTTTCATCCAGTGAGGAAGCATTAAGACTATATGTTCCCGGCAGATCCAGTATATGGGCTTTAACCCCTCTGGATAGTTTACATATCCCTTCTTTTTTCTCGACGGTAATTCCCGGATAATTACCAACCTGTTGGTTTAGGCCGGTAAGCAAATTAAAAACAGATGTTTTTCCGGTATTTGGGTTTCCGATTAATGAAACTTTAATTTGCTTAGCCATATAAAAATTGCTGTTAAATGATTTCTACTTCTATCTGAGCTGCAATTTCTTTACGTATGGCAAGATGGCTACCATTAATATTGAGGTACATTGGGCATTGAAAAGGAGCTGTTTGCAACAGTTCAACTTCATTTCCCGGCAAACACCCCATTTCTAGTAATTTAAGGGGAATGATATCTGAAGTAATCTCCTTGATTAATGCACGCTGACCTCTTTTAAGTGTAGCTATTGTAGTCTTCAATATTTATTTAGATTGATTTTAAACAAGGCAAAAGTAATGTAAAAAATTGTATTGAAAAAGCTAAAGTTTCAAAATAAGGCAATACCCGGGTTTTCTTACTTATTTTCGTTTTTCAAAATATTGATATCTTCTAGTAATCTGTCTATCTCTTTGGGATCAGTGCCATCATAAAACCCTCTAATATGTTTTTTTTTATCTATTAGAACAAAGTTTTCGGTATGCACCATATCATAAGGTCCTCCATCTCCATCAGATTTTGCAGCTAAGTATGATTTTCGTGCAAGATCATATATTTGTTTTTTATCTCCGGTCACCAAATTCCATTTGGTATCATCTACTCCTTTTTCTATAGCATATTTTTTTAAACGAGCTACGCTGTCTATTTGAGGGGTAACAGAGTGCGACAGCAATAATACATCTTTATCCTCGTACAACCGTTCCTGAATCTCTTTCATGTGATCTGTCATAACAGGGCAAATGGTTTGGCAAGTAGTAAAGAAAAAATCTGCTACATAAATTTTATTTTCATAATCTCGTTGTGTTACTTCTTTTCCATTTTGATTTATCAATTTAAAATCTGCGATTTTATGATACTTACGTATGTATTGTACTGTACTATCCACTAATTCTGTATTTACCATATCGGGTTCATACACTGGTAAAACCTTATTTGGCTTTAAAATAGAATATATAATAGAAATGATAATTGCTGATAAAACAAAAAGTACAATTGCAAAAAATTTGTATTTAGAAAAAAACTGAAGCATATTAATTTAATATATCGACAAAATTACAAGGTTTATCTATTATACAGAAGTCGTTTTCATTAAAAAAACCCTAAATATTCTTAACTGTACACTAGATTTTTTTTATATACACTTCTAAAAGGTTACTTTTGCGTGATTTAATTTTGAATAACGACCCATGAGTCCATTTTTTATAAAAGCGATACAGCTATTATTAAGTTTATCTTTACTAATTGTTTTACATGAATTAGGGCATTTTATCCCCGCTAAAATTTTTAAAACCAGAGTTGAAAAATTCTATCTCTTTTTTGATGTAAAATTTTCATTATTCAAGAAAAAAATAGGCGAAACAGTATATGGTATCGGTTGGTTGCCATTAGGCGGATATGTTAAAATTGCTGGTATGATCGATGAAAGCATGGACAAGGAACAAATGGCAGGGCCGCCACAACCTTGGGAATTTAGATCCAAGCCAGCTTGGCAAAGATTAATTATTATGCTAGGTGGAGTTACTGTAAACTTTATTCTTGCAATTATTATTTATGCTGGAATTGCTTATGCCTATGGCGATAAATTTATCAAAGCAGATAGTTTAAAAGATGGGTTTTATGTTTCTAATACTGAAATTGGCGAAAAACTTGGAATACAGACGGGAGATAATATAACTGCAATCGATGGAAATCCTGTAAAAGAATTTAGCAAGCTACCAATAGAAATTATAAATGGTAACGAATTAACTATACTAAGAGATGGAAACACTATAAAAAAGGAGATTCCTGTTGATTTTATTGCAAAGCTTCTGGATGTTGAAGATAAGACATCGTTTATAGAGCCACGTTTCCCTTTTATTATTCAAGAAGTTCCTAAAGACTCTCCTAATGCTGGAATTGATCTACAAAAAGGAGACCAGATTATAGGTATAAACAATCAAAAAGTTACCTATATGGATCAAATACTACCTATTGTTGATCAAAACAAAGGTGGTTCTATCTCTTTATTAGTAAAAAGCGTTAGCGGACAAGAAAAAAGTGTCACTGCCAAGATCAGCGAAGACGGAAAAATAGGCGTGATAAGAAATATAGATTACTTGGAATTAGAAAAAAGAGGTTTTCTAACTGTAGAGACGATCGAATATTCTTTTTTAGAATCTATTCCGGCAGGAATTAACAAAGGGGTATCTATTTTAGGCAGCTATGTGAAGCAGATGAAAAAGATATTTAATCCTAAAACCGGTGCTTACAAAGGCGTGGGAGGATTTGGTGCTATTGGAGGGTTGTTTCCCGATCAATGGAACTGGGGTGCTTTTTGGAGTACAACTGCTTTTATCTCTATTATTTTAGCTTTTATGAACATCCTACCTATCCCTGCATTAGATGGTGGTCATGTAATGTTTTTACTGTATGAAATTGTTACCGGAAGAAAACCTAACGACAAATTTATGGAGTATGCACAACTTGTAGGATTTGTAATTCTTATTACATTACTTCTTTTTGCGAATGGTAATGATCTTTATAAAGCTGTATTTGGATAGCAAAAATGCTATACCAGATTAATTTTAACTAATAAAATCGGGGTAACTGTCTATGTATAGTTACCCCAATTTTATTTTGTCTCTTTTTGTATTTAATACAACACTTTACTTTTATAGCCTAAATATTTATTTTTTGGATTAATTTTTTTGAATTCAAAAAATAAAACAACGCAAAGGATTTTTTTTAATCAATAGCTCATATTCAAACAGATACGCACCTGCCTTAGCTTAGCAATCGTTTCTTTTAAAATAGTATTTGATTATTATCTTATAATAATGCTGAAAAAAAATTGAAAAAAACTTTTTGAGATATAAAAAATAGTATATATTTGCACTCGCAAAAGAGAAAAACGCTCTTTAGTTGAAAAAACAAATTCCTCCTTAGCTCAGTTGGTTAGAGCATTTGACTGTTAATCAAAGGGTCCTTGGTTCGAGCCCAAGAGGGGGAGCAAAAGTCCAACAGAAATGTTGGACTTTTTTGCGTTTAGAACTTACTGTAATTAGATTTTAGGGGATCAAGACGGATCAAGATCAAATTCTACATTTTTGACACCTCTGAATTGGGATCAAGGATCCATTAAAAGTTGTAGAATTTAGTATTTAAGCGAAAATGGTTGTTGACCTAAATAAAAAATGTAGCCAAAGTATTATATATGGTTACGCTTTAAAGAAGATAATAAAATGCTTATTGCAATTGATTCAGCAATTCTCTGGCTTTAGTATTATTATAGTGGTTTCCTGAAACCAATTCTTGTAATATATTTGTTGCTTTCTCTTTTTCGTTTTGTTTTAGATAGGTTAATGCCAGATACCAATATCCTTTAGAGCTATCTATTGCATCTGTATTTTTTAGAAGTTCAAAATAATGAAGTGCTTTATCTAATTGATCCAATTCTAAAGCACAAAGCCCTAAATATATTAATACAGAAGGTTGTTGTTCTTTTTGTGGAAGAGCTGTAAATATTGCGTAACTTTCCTTATACTTCTTATCTACAAAAAGCCGTTCTCCTTCTACTAATTTGTTATCCTCACCTCTACTTGTTAATGATGGTAAATCTTCCCATTCACTATATTTTACGTACATTTCTGTAGTCGAAGATTTACTATTAAAAATATATACTAAAACAAATACTGCAACTGAAGCTGCTACAAAAAATGACAGGATTATATTTTTCTTCCAAACTACTGTTTTTTTAGTCGTTTGATAATTGTTTTGAGCTTTTTGTATTGTTTTTTTAAGTTTTTCTGCTTCTTTACTTCTAAAATAGGTTGCCAAAATCCTAACATCTTCTGTATCATAATCCCATGACACATCATCTATACCTTTATTATCTTCTACTTGCGTAAATAATTCTTGATGAATCTTAAATTCGTGTAATAACTCAGGATCTTGTTCCAAAGATTTTTCAAACAGTATTCTTTCTTCAGGTAACAATTCGTCCCTTAAGTAAGCACTTATTTGTTCATGATATTTTTCCTGGTTAGTATCCATTTATTTTAGATTTCTAAATCGTTTATCTGCTTTAATCATTTCTATTAGCTTTGCTTTACATTTAAAGACTCGCTGTCTAGCCACGGTTTCAGACGTATATCCAAGTTTTTTTACAATTTGATCGTAGGATACTTTTTTAAGAAATAAGTTTAACACTTCCTTACAGTTATCGGATAACTGTTCTAATTTATCCCTAAATAACTCCCATCGCTCTTGATCTAGTAAAGCATACGCCATATCTGACTCTTCGCTTACCAGTTCCTTAACCTCATCATTTGTTACCCTTTTTTGTTTTTTATTTAATTCTCTACGCCACAAGTTTTTACATGCAGTAAATAAATAAGCCTCGAATGAGGTATTGATAACTTCTAGTTTTCTAAGTTTAATTCTTGCAGAAATTTGCAGTAATGCTTTTTGAAAAACGTCTTCAGCATCTTCTCGTTGCCCATTATTTCTATACACAAAAGATAAAACCTTAGGGAAGAATAAATTGTATATTTTGGCAACAACCTTTTCATCAGACTCTAGAATACCTTTAATAAAATAATCACTTTTTTGCATCCAGTCTAATGTAAGAAATATATACTTTTAGGGTAACAAAAATAGGTATTTTGAACTAATTGATGAAATCTTATACGCTTAAGGTTTTACAGTAAAAAAAATAAGTTATTTTAGTACCTAAATTAAAAATAAAATATGAAAAAAGTATTGATTCTTTTAGTTCTTATTCTTGCTAGTTGTTCTACAGATAATGAAACTGTAGTAGAAAATAGCAAAACAGAAAATCCTTCTAAAAATAGTACCGTAGTAAATAAACAGTCGGACAATACATATGACACCGAAGGAAAACTAACCGTAAGATATCAGGGTGATGTCACTGAAGAACAGAAGCAAAACATCCGAAATGGAGAACATAATTTTCTGTTATTAGGTGTGGAGCTTACAGATTGTAAGGAGGTAGAAATATGGTATATCGCTTATTGTTCTAACTGCAGGCCAGGTCCAAAAGTTAAATCCCGCCCTACAGAAGCTGTAGACAAAACTGCATTAAACTGGGATGGAGATTGTAACGATTTCTAAAAAATATAACTTCTTTTTAAGAAGACATAAAACTCTATTTGTACACAAGAGATTAATAGTATTAATCTCTTGTGTACATTTATTTATTTATAATTTAAGCTTTGGGCAAAGTGATTTTGATGTTCTGGACTCTATTCTTCAATCTGAAACTTCTCTATCTGCTAAAAAAGAAAAAATTGATAGTCTATTATCTGTAACTCCAAAAAAAGAGATAAAAGAGTTAACCTATGCGATTTCTGTCTATTTTTATCAAAACCAAAACTATACAGAAGCATTGTTTTATGGGGATTTGAACCTAAAATCCATACGTAACGAAAAAAACTTGGATTCTTTATCCTATAGACGAGGTCTTTGCAACTTGGGCTTGTTTCATTACCTAAACAAATCTTTTGACCTTTCTGAAAATTATTATAAATCTGTACTGCATCAAAACAGAGTCGATAAATACCAAGGTAGGGCTGCTTATAGATTAGGGGTGATTTATGAAGAAAATGGAGATTATTATACTGCTCTTAATTATTATGAAATGGCAAAAAATTTATATTTTGCCAGCTCCTATCCAGAAGGAGAAATAGAATCATCTATAAAGTTAGCAGAAATTCATGAAAGTATTAACGGAAAGAAAAACCTTGAAAAAGGACGAAAAATACTACTCGACATTCTTAATTCTAAACGAATAACTCCTGTACATCCATCTTATCTTCAAAATACACACCTAATACTAGGTAACTTATACGATAAAGATTTTTTTGGAGATAAAAATAAATCTGAAGAGCATTATCTTAAAGCATTAGAGATTGCAAAGGCAAGAGGTGATGAATTTTTTGAGACAGGAATATACATTAATCTTGGGAATTTATACCTACAATATGATCTCGAAAAAACATATTCTTATTTGTCTGATGGATTAAAACACTCTAATTCTAATTTAGTTAAAGCTATATTTCTTCATAATTTGGGGATCTACTATTTTAAAATAAAAAACTATAAAAAAGCTGTAGAATGTATAGAATTATCTATTGCTAAATATCTTAATTTAGATACTACTTTATCCGTAGCTTCTGTTCCCGAAATAGAAATCGAATCCTCCTTATATAAAAACTATATTTTGGATGCTTATGTTTTTTTGATTGGATATAAAAATATTTATAAAAAATCTAAAAAAGAGCTAAACACCATATACAAAGATATTGATGTAGCAGAACGCCTCATAGATTATATGCGTTTTGAAATCGAGGACCAACAATCTAGATTACATTGGCAGGAACAAGCCTCAAAAATATACCAAAATGCTACAAAAACTGCTTTTCTAACCAATAATCCAGAAAAAGCATTCCATTTTATGGAAAAAAACAAGGCAGTGCTTCTTCTTAAAGACATTAAAGACAGGGAGCTTAAAAAAAACTCAAAACTACCTCATGATATTCTTAAAAAAGAAGAACAGTTAAAAAACAATATATATCAACTACAAGATGCTTACTCTTTAGATCAAACTAACAAAAAAGACTCCATACATTCCATACTATTTAATACAAAAATAGCATATCATAAGTTTATAGATTCTTTAAAAATAGATTACCCGAAATACTATAATTACAAAACTCTTGCTAAAATAATCTCCTTAAAAGAACTTCAAAACTCTCTTACTAAAGAAGAGCTTATTATAGAATATATCCTTAATGAGGATAACGGTTATGGATTATTAATTGGCAAGGATACTACAAATATTTTTGAGCTTAAAGATATCTCACAATTAAATAACCATATAGTAGATTTTAAATCAAAAATAAGATCTCCTTTTGTTTCCAAAAACGATTTTGAAAGTTATAAAAATTTGGCATTTCAACTATTTCAAAAATTGTTTCCATTCAATAATACCCAAAAATATATAGCGAACAAAAAAATCACCATAATACCTGATTATAGTCTGCAAAACTTCCCTTTTGAAGCTTTGATAACTTCAAAAAAACAACCTACTCCAGAGTCTTACTTAATTGCAAGTACCGAAATTAATTATGCTTATTCTATTTCATTTTTAAAAGAGAATCAAAATATAACCCGCGATTTTACAACTAATTTTACTGGATTTGCTCCAGTAAATTTTACTTATGATAATCAATTAACATCTCTAAGAGAAAGTGAAAAGGAAGTAACAGACGCCGAAAGTCTTTTTCCCGGACATTTATTTACCAGAGAAACAGCTATAAAAGATAATTTTTTTAAGAATACCCTCCATTCTAAAATAATTCATCTCTCTACTCATGCCAACGCAACAGATTCGATTGTACCGTGGATTGCTTTTGGAGATGAAAAAATGAGCCTAAATGAATTATATACTACCAAAAACAATGCTGAGCTAGTTGTACTTAGTGCCTGTAACTCTGCACAAGGCAAGCTCAATAAAGGAGAGGGTGTAATGAGTCTGGCAAGAGGTTTCTTTTATACAGGAGCAAATAGTGTAATTTGCTCTATGTGGAATGTGGATGATAAATCTGGGCAATACATAACTACTAGTTTTTACAAGTATTTAAAAAAAGGAAAAAACAAATCAAAAGCTCTGCATTTGGCAAAATTAGAATACTTAAAAAATCATAGCCTTAGCAAAATCTCCCCTTATTATTGGTCTTCGCTTATTCTTATAGGTGATGCTAGTGCAATACACACTACTTCCTATTCATGGATATGGTTTTCGATTACAGGAATCTTCTTTTTTGTAGTTTTCTTGTGGTGGCTTAAAAAACGAAAATAACTTTTCCTAAACCTCTACTTACTTTATTTTCTAATATAATTAGAATAGTATTTCATTGTACATTTTGAAATTACAAATCACACCTGTTATACGTATTAGCAAACATTAGACAACCAAAACCATTATATCATTCTACTACACTATACAAAAGATATTCGTATTAAAAATATATGAATTTTAAATCAATAATCTCGAAGGAAGCTCACGAAGTATACTTCCGAAAATATATTTTGTTTTCGAGGTAAGCCTCGAGAGAATTAAACTCCACAATGTGGATTAAAAAATATTTTTTAGGGTAACAGAAACAAAAAGCAAGAACTAGCTGGGGTATATGCAATTATTAAAAGTTTATAATCTAATTATCAGCACCATGAAATATCAAAAAATCTTTCCGAATTACCCAAGTAGCTAATTAAACAAATAGGTACAGCTACTCGTGAATAAACAATTTTTAATCATCTTTTTAACTTAAAACCAAATTTTAACTCACATGAAAAATTTAAAATATCTAATTATAGTACTGGGGATATTATTTATAAGCTCTTGCGAAAAAGAACTTATTGAATCTTCTGAAAATCAAAATTCGACTACCTCAAAAGCAGGTAAGGGAGAAAGTCTAATTAAAAATGGACGATTATATTTTTCTAGCAAAGAAGAGTTTCAAGACTTATACAAAAATTTTGCAGATGCCTCTGAGGAAAAATTGTACGAATATTTTCAACCTCTTTATGAAAAAGGGTTCTATTCATTAAGACCAATAGTTTCAGAAAAAAATGAAGAATTTCTATATAGAAATTATTTAAAAAAAATAGAAGAAAAAGGAAGCTCACCAATCGGAAGTCCTAGCGGAGAAAAAAATGAAGCTCTGGACTATTTGGATTATACCGAAGAGATCGTTGGTGATGATACATTTGCTGCATTTTTAGATTTTAATTCTGAAATTCAAATTGTTGATGAAATTTATAAATATACAGATGTAGGTTTATTTATTGTAAAAGAGGACAAATACCAAGATCTGCAAAAATATCTTGAAGCAAAGAATATTCCCCAGGATTTGACTTATAAAACTGATGAAAGAGCTAAAGAAGCTATACATAAAGAATTTCCAATTAATGGTATAACACAACCTGTTGAAAAAGGGCTGTCTTATTTTAGAATTCAACCTATTTTACCAGATTCAGGTTATGGTGGAGGCACTTATAATCCTACTCCTGGATCTGTGACTGCTACAGATCCTAGTTACAATAATTTTGTTAAAAATTTAAGTTACTGTACTCCTAGTAGTGGCTTATTTGGTAATTTATTTGGAGATAATAACGTATGTAAAGATAAATATGAAAGACGCAGAAGGGTAAAAACAAAAGCTTTTAACTATAATTACCTGCTTGTTTACCACTTAGGCGTTAAATGCGTACACCAATACAGAGGCTGGACAGGGTTTTGGAGAATCGAAGCTATAGACGAAATTAGATTGGTGGTAGAAGCTGGGCAATTTCAGTATGATTTAGATAAGCTATTAGGCAATACTGCAATTAATAATCAAACTAAGGAGAGAATTTATTTTATGAATAATCAAAAAATTCTTTACCTACAAAACTCAACAACATTGCCTAGTTGGAATTGGGGAACTCCCGCAATAACCTATGCTAACATGAACGCATTACCAATGATCTTTAAAGACGATTTATCTTTTGAGTTTTTTAGTACTGGTTGGGATTGGTTGGATAATCAAATTCAAAATGGCATCGATAGCAATCTTAAAGCATCAAAACTAAATGACTATTTTTACAATAACCTATATTCAACGGTTACTTCGCAATTGCAAGGTGCATTAGGTTCTTCTACTACAACCCCAGCAAACAGAACATTTGTGGCAAAGTTTCCTGAAAACGGAAAACTAATCTTTCAGAAATCGTTTTTAGACAAAGGGTTTGGAATTGGAGTACGAAAGAAAACATTTGATTGGGGTGCAGAATTTAGTTTTAATGTGTCAGAAACTGGAGGAAGTGCATGGCGTTTTTCTCCTGTACAGGGTAATATACTAACTCGTCCAGAAAATTTTAGAGTAAAGATAATCGGAGCGGCACGTAGAGGCAATGGATGGCATGGAAGCAAATTTAACGTCGGTATAGATTAAATACTCATATAACCTTTGCTCGACTTAAGCTAAAATGGTATTAAGTCGAGTTCTGGTTTATAATAAAACCTAAAAACACCATATTTATGAAAACAAATCTTTTAAATATTCTAATCATAATAGGATTACTGTCTATTTCTTGCGAAAACGATAATGCAATACAAGAAATAGGAACAACAGATGCTTTGGAGGTATCCAAAACCCAAAGCAGTATGTTTGACTATATTAAATCCATCAATATAGCAAATAACACAAAATGTGAGAATAATATTTTGATCTTTCCTAGCTGGGATAAATACTGGGAAACTATCGATAAACTAGACGATATGATCGAAAATGATTGTGATAGTTTTGACGCTACTGTACCAGCAGACATAACCGATGAGGAATACGATTCTTTAGCAGATGCATCAGGATTTGATGAGGATAATACCTTACGAAAATTTGAAACCGATTTGGCATTTTGCTCCCTGCGTAGTAAAATAGAATCTTTAGAAAACGATTGGTTAGATAAACAAGGAGATGGAGATTGGAATATAAATGAAGATCCTGACAACCATTTCATCGAAGATGAAACCGAAAGATCGTTATTAAGCAGCAACTCAGAAGTAATCATTGGCAAGTCAAAGGATGAGTATGTTTACTATAAACGACTAGATGATTTTCATTGGATTGAAGTACAAAAATGGGATATAAGAGCCATAGAACAAGTTAGTAACAATATCCCAACTAACAATCCAAATGTGATCATAAAGGATTTCAGAAAAGAAATCACAGAAACCAATTCTGAGTGTAAAACTTTTGTCAAAGAATTTCGATATCATCAAAATGGCTCTAATCGGATAAAAAGAAAATCTAAAGTTATCAATAATGATTGGTGGGGATACAAAAAAATATCTGCTTTGACTGTTGGGTACAAAAAGAAAAGAGGAAAATGGAAGAGAAGAAGAACCAGGATCACTGTAGGAATAACAGACATTAATGGTACAAGTGATGGTACTTTATATCAAAAATGTGAGAAATCTTTTAGAAAATTTAAAGTAAAAGAAAAAAGACGACGAAGAGTAAAAGCTAAATTTAGTGGCGCAAGATATCAGGGAGCCAGTTTAATTATAGGAATCCAATCACAAAAAGTTTATGGTTTTCATAAACAAGGCTCTATCGATTTAAAATTAGATTATTACGAAATGAATTAACCCTAATGGATTAAAAAAATTAGTTAGAGGGTGTACTGATAAGTCAAACACCCTCTTTTTTTGTTGTAAACCTTTCAATAAAAAAGATCTAATTCAATTTCTATAGGAACGATTTCAAAATTAATGTAGGTATAACTTACTCATTTTTTTAAATAGTCTTTAAAATATTTCACCTTTTAGGGTAACATAAAATTACAACAGGAACTACCTATCACATAAAACACAATAAAACTCCTTTCTGTTAATTTTTAAATCGTATTTGTTTTGGTCTTCATATAGGCTTAGAAAAAAATGTAAAAAAGAATTATCAAAGAAGGAGATAACTAAAACAACAAATCAACAAACATGAAAAACAGCCTTAAATTATTTTACTTTTTAATTTTATCTTCTATACAGCTAATTTCGGCTCAAGAAGATGAAATGATATTTGAAAACCCTACCGAGTTTCAAACAATAATGCCTTTTTACGGGGAGCAATGCGGAACACACTCTCCTCCTCCTAAAAAACGTGACTTAAATTTAACCGGAGCAGAAATAGGAAGCAATCCTACATTTGCTACTTCTAACACACAATATGTATTAAATGTAAAAGTTCATTTTATAAGTAACAATGTTCCTGTAGCAGATCAACAAAATAAAGCATTGGATATTGTAGGATCTCTAAATGTGAATTACAATCAAGCTAATATATTTTTTAAATATAAAGGATATGATAATATATCAAATCCCGCATTATTAGATTTTAATGCTGCTAATATAAATCCTCTTTTTACACTCTCTACCCCAGATGCTATTCATATTTTTATTAGTGACACATTTAACGGGCAATCTCCCACAAGCCAAGGCACCAATGGTATATGTATTACCAGAATGGCAAATTTTGGAGGCGGATTTAATATATATGATAAATTTATTGTTATTCGTAAAGATCAAATTCCTGTATTAAACTCTTCTAATCCTTCAAGTATTGATTTTAAATATTATACGTTAGCGCATGAAATGGGGCATTATTTAGGGCTTTATCATACCCATACACAATGGAAAATGGTAGGAGGACAACTGGCAGAAGCCAATGACGCAGAATGTGCACTAGAAGAAAATTATGATGGATCCCAGTGGAGTACCTTAGGAGACAGAATACAAGATACTAATCCTGACAGATCTATCCGAAAATATATGAGTGGAAGTGCAATGTATAACTCCAATTGTACTATCAGACCTCAGGGTTGGCAAGCTAATGCCACTTGTTCTACTTCTGTAAACTTTAGTTTGTTTAATCCATCTATCAATAATATCATGGCATATTATAATACTTGTAGAACTGGTTTTACACAAGGTCAATATACCTACATGAGAAACTTTATTACAGACGAATCTGTTCCTAATCGTTTCTTAAATACAAAAATGAATACCGTTGATGCACTATACCTTGCTTTTGATGGAGGATACGCTGGTGGTCATCAAGGAACACCTCCTCCTAGCAGCCCTCCTCGTTTTCAAAAAGGATTTGATTATGAGTTTGTAGGATGTGGGCAGACTACTCCTACGGTTATGCAATCGTATGGAATACATCAAATACCAACTGGACATCCTTATCTTACTAGTATAAAAATTACTCAAGTATCTACTACAGATACACAAAATTGTAATTATCCTATGCCATCTTCTTTTAATGGCGGAGAAGTGATCACATTTGATGCTATGTTGTATGGTGGGGATTATGAAGTTAAAAAATTAAATAGTCAGGAAATCCAAAACGAAAACTTAATAAATACACTGCCTAATGGTCATCATATCATCAAAAAATACCTAAACGATGGTCAGGTTTTAGAAAGTAATATTATAAAAAATAAATAAAAATGAAAAAACTAGCTTTAGGAGTCCTTCTTGCAATATTTGCTTTTGCGATATACTCTTGTTCAACTAATGACGAAAACGAAATCGTAGATATTAAAAATATAAAAGATTCTACTGATTTTTCAAAAAAAGAATTGGTAAACCCCTACAACAAAAATAACAAATGGGATAGTAGTGGTATAAAACATAACTTTATTTTAAGTAAGGTCGTTTTAAACAAAGCTAAATTAGGAAAAAACACAGATGCGTATATTGAGTACTCTAATACCATTTTTCATGAGTATTTTGATAAATCCTACACGCATACCTGTATGAAAATTAGTGAAACCCGAGAGGTTTTAGCCGACTCGACAAATCTGTATGCTAATGTTATTAAAAACAGTAACCTTACTGCTGCAACTAAAGAAAAAATCCATGACTTATTCGGGATTTTAAAAAATTCTCTTTCAGAACAAAATCTAACTTATAAAGATGTTAAAGACAAAATTGTAAATTTTGAAAATGACATCTTGTTTTCTAACTTAAAAGATTCTGAAAAGGACGAAGTTTTAAAAATATCTTCTGTTGCTCGGCATTCTTTATATTTCTGGAATCATCAACTTGGAGGGTCAGAAAATAGTTCGGTTTCCTCTAAAAGGCGTTGGTGGAAATGGTTAGTTGTTGGTATAGCAGATGCTGCTGGTGCTACTAGTGGAGCATTGGTTGGATCTCCTACTGGCATTGGTGCTGTAGCAGGAGGAATTGCTGGTGCTGCTGGTGCTAGTGCAGGTGCAGCTTCTTTATTGGATTGGATAAGTCCTGACAAATAAAAACACCCTTCCATAAAAAAGGCAGCGTTTTTATATCAAGAAACGCTGCCTTTTTTATTTTTTTAGATTAATCATAATCCTTTTGCTACCAATATATACCAAGCAATATCTACTTTATCCTGATCCAAATACTGTTTTGCAAGCCTATGAATATCTTCAATAGCACCTTGATTAATTTTTTCTTTTAACTCCAATTGTTCCTTAAAAAATTCGTCTGATTTTTGGATAGAAGGAATATTATCTACATTCGCTAGTTTTCCTAAATCATTTCCTGTAAAAACAGTGCTATTTTTAATAGTATCCGAAAGCAAATCAACTCCTACACCTAAAGTACTTAATGGCTTAGGCACTTCAAACATCCCCATATTTGCTCTGGTATACCAATTACCGCCCATTCTTGCTACCAGATCAATTTTATGCTGGTCAATAGCTCCATTACTATCCAATATATCTTCACTTATATGCATACAAAGTACTTCGCAAATTATTAAGTTTCCTGCTCCACCTTGATCTCCTAAATGTATTATTTCATTCACTTTACACTCAAACTGTACAGGTGATTCCTTAACTCTTGCAGGTTTTACTTTTTCAGAAGCTACCATTGTAAGTCCAGATTTCTCAAACTCATTTACCCCTTCAGGATATTCTGTACTGGATAATGACATTTGTTGTACCATAGGATAGGTAACTATATTTATAACTACTTCTTTTGTTGATTTTGCATTTTCTAATGTGTGTTTTGTGGTATTATCCTTAACTCTTCTGGCTGGAGAAAATATTAGAATTGGCGGATTTGCACTAAATACATTAAAAAAACTAAACGGAGAAAGATTAGGAACTCCGTTAGAATTTATGGTACTGGCAAAAGCAATTGGTCTGGGACCAATGGATCCTAACATCATACCATGCAATTTTCCTATGGAAATTTCTTTAGGATCTATAGTGATCATTATGCTACTTTTTATTTTCTAGATATTGTTTTTATTATATTCTTATAAGATCATCTCAGGGATATCTCCTTCTATGATTAAATTTCCTTCTGTAGCTTTTTTTATTTCTTCTACACTTATTCCGGGAGCTCTTTCTAAAAGTTTAAATCCATTTGGTGTAACTTCTAAAACTGCAAGGTTTGTTACTATCTTTTTTACGCAGTTTATTCCGGTAAGCGGAAGAGAACATTTTTTTAATAATTTTGATTCTCCTGCTTTATTAGTATGCATCATTGCAACAATTATATTTTCTGCACTTGCAACCAAATCCATGGCTCCTCCCATTCCTTTTACCATCTTACCTGGTATTTTCCAATTAGCAATGTCTCCATTTTCAGAAACCTCCATAGCACCAAGAATAGTAAGGTGCACATGTTTGCCTCTAATCATATTAAAACTGGTAGCAGAATCAAAAAAGGATGCACCTGGCATAGTTGTTATAGTTTGTTTTCCTGCATTAATAATATCGGCATCTTCTTCCCCTTCAAAAGGGAAAGGTCCCATCCCCAGCACTCCGTTTTCGCTTTGAAATTCTACTGCAATATCTTTAGGTATATAATTTGCAACTAATGTGGGAATCCCAATTCCTAAGTTTACAAAATATCCGTCTTTAAGCTCTTGTGCTATTCGCTTTGCGATTCCGTTTTTATCTAGCATACTGTTATAGTTTATCTAATTCTGAAAAGTTTATGATCTGGATAGTACTGTTCGTTGTTCTATCCTTTTTTCATAATTTACTCCTTGAAATATACGTTGTACAAATATCCCCGGAATATGAATTTGATCGGGGTCCAGTTCTCCCGCCGGAACTAACTCTTCTACTTCTGCCACAGTAATAGTAGCTGCGCCACACATACATGGATTAAAGTTTCTGGCGGTTCCTTTAAAAATTAAATTACCAGCCTCATCTCCTTTCCAGGCTTTTACAAAGGCAAAATCTGCTTTAAATGCATGTTCCAGCACATACATTTTGCCATTAAATTCTCTGGTCTCTTTTCCTTCAGCTACCTCGGTACCATACCCTGCCGGTGTGTAAAATGCAGGAAACCCACCTTGGGCTGCTCTGCACCTTTCTGCAAGAGTACCTTGCGGAATTAACTCTACATCCAGCTCCCCGCTAAGCATTTGCCTTTCGAATTCATCGTTTTCTCCAACATAAGAAGAAACCATCTTTTTGATTTGTTTTTTTTGAAGAAGAAGACCTAATCCAAAATTATCAACTCCTGCATTATTAGATATACAGGTTATATTTTTTACTCCTTTTCTTACTAATTCTGCAATTGCATTTTCTGGAATACCACAAAGTCCAAAGCCCCCTAGCATGAAAGTCATATTGTCACTAATTCCATCTAAGGCTTCTTGAACTCCTTTTATCGTTTTGGAAATCATATTTTTTGAGTTTAAATCTTTAAATGTAGTAAAAATAACACACAAGAGTTAACATATTACATATAATTAATAAATGAACACATTAACAACTATTAACATAAATGATTGTTGCTTTTTTAAGTAAAAAACATGATTAATGATGATAGATTTTAATTTATACTGTTAACAAAAAAATCGCTTATATAATCCCAAAAGGATTAAATTAGATATTTTGGTTATTCCCATATTGTAATATGCAAACTTTATAGTTTTCAAAATCCGAATTGACTATTTCATGTTGTATACAAGGAATTAAAAATTTATCATAATTAGATATGAGTAAAACAATTACGCTTTTATTGCTTGTAATTACGATGCTTTTTTGGGCAGCTAATTTTCATGTAGTTAAAATAGCCTTACACTCTTATTCTCCTATGGGTGTAGCAGCATGGCGGTTCTTTTTTGGTATAATTTCTCTATTCATTATTTTATATTTTCAATTTGGCATCTCTTTATTCAAATTCAAATTTTCTATAAAAGAGTGGTGGTATATGTTTCTCACTTCTTTTTTCGGGATTTTTTTAACTATTTACTTTTTTAATTTAGGTTTAAAAACAACCAGTGCTGTAAATGGATCTCTTATTGTTGCTACTAGTCCAGCCATTACAGCTATTTTTACATTTTTATTTCAAAAAAAGAAGATTACTCTTATACAATGGTTGGCTATTGTTATTAGTTTTTTTGGCGTTGCCATAATTTTAGTGAAAGGAGATTTTGGCAAACTAGCACAATTACAATTCGAAATTGGGGATGTTTATATCTTATTAATGGCGATAGTGTTTTCTTTGTCTCAAATAATTGTGAGTAAATATTTACCCCATATAGATGCCACAGTAATGACTGCGATTACTTCATTAATGGCTTTTATTTTATTTACACTATTTTCGTTACCAGAATTGTTATCTACTCCTATCCCCTATGATCTGTATTTTTGGAGTAGTATTTTATTTATGAGTATTTTAGGCACGGGCATTGCATACACGGCGTTTTATTTTTGTGTTGTTAAATTAGGAGCAACAACATCTACATTGTACATGAATCTTATTCCGTTTTTTGCAGTACTTCTTGCTTTTCCTTTTGGAGAAGAGATATATCCTATTCAAGTATTAGGAGGTATACTGGTAATCCTTGGGTTATTATTATTTGGGTTTTCAAAGAAAGGTGCACCTTAAAACTCTATTTTTTTCAAAGTATTAAATACAAAATATTTTAAAGCTTAAATGATGTTTAAAATTTTAGAACTATACGTTTATCCTATCAAATCATTGGGTGGGATTTCATTACAAAGCGCAACACTTTCTGAAACTGGTTTCGAATATGACAGACATTGGATGTTAATTGATCCCAGTGGTAGATTTATCACACAAAGAGAAGAGCCAAAATTAGCGTTGTTTACTGTTACTTTATCCCAAGATTCATTGTCTGTTGCTTACAAAGGAGATATTCTTAAATTTCAAATAAAAAATTCTTCTTTACAAGATTCCATACTGGTTTCGATTTTTAAAGAAAAAGTAATGGCTCTAAAAGAAGAAAAAAGAGTGAACGACTGGTTCTCAAAACACTTAGAGCGAGAAGTTTATTTGGTTCGCCAATCAAATACAGAAAAAAGGCTAGTTGCTCAAAATGAGGAAGCAAGGATTCTTTTTCAGGACGGAAGTCAGTATTTACTTTTAGGGAACAGCTCTCTAAAAGATCTAAATAGTAAGTTATATTCTCCTCTTAAGATGAATCGTTTTAGACCAAATATAGTCTTTGATGGAGGCACTCCTTTTATAGAGGATAACTGGAATTCTGTTACTATTAAGAATTCCTCTTTTATGGCAACTAAATCTTGCGCCCGTTGTACTATCACTACTGTTAATCAGGAAACAGGAAAAAAAGAAGAAGAACCGTTACAAACGTTATCAACTTATAGGTTATCTGAAAGAAAAATATGGTTTGGGAGATATTTTAAACTTGTACAGAGTAAAGATTTTAGTATTTCTGTCGGGGATGAGATTATAGCAGGTTAAAAGAAAAACCCAACCAGTATTTTAGTTGGGTTTTACAGCAATAATTATACTATTTAAAAGATTATAAGGTTCCTCTTTTAGCTTGTTCTCGCTCTATGGATTCAAAAAGTGCTTTAAAATTACCAACTCCAAAGGATTGTGCTCCTTTTCTTTGAATTATCTCAATAAACATGGTTGGTCGATCCAAAATATTTTTTGTGAATAATTGCAGCAAATACCCTTCTTCATCTCTGTCTATTAAAATTCCGTGTTTTTTAAGAACCTCGACATCCTCATCTATATCCCCTACTCTTTCTAATAAATCATCGTAGTACGTTTCGGGAACATATAAAAACTCTACTCCTCTGTCTCTCATTTCAGAAACAGTTTCTACAATATCATCTGTTGCTATTGCAATATGCTGTACCCCGGGACCATTATAAAAGTCGAGATACTCTTCTATCTGAGATTTTTTCTTTCCTTTTGCCGGCTCGTTGATAGGAAACTTGACCCTACCATTACCATTACTCATTACTTTACTCATAAGTGCTGTATATTCTGTAGAAATATCATCATCTACAAAGGATACAATCTGGGCAAATCCCATAACCTTGCCATAAAACTCACACCAGGTTCGCATTTCGTTCCACCCTACATTACCAACCACATGATCTATAAATTTTAATCCTACAGGTTCGGGGTTATAATGAGATTCCCATTTTTGATATCCTGGTAAAAATATACCATCATAATTTTTTCTTTCTACAAAAATATGGACTGTTTCTCCATACGTATAGATTCCTGATCGAATTACATGACCATATTCATCTTCTTCGCGAGTTGGCTTCATGTAGGATTTTGCACCTCTACTGGTAGTTTCTTCATAGGCTTTTGTTGCGTCGTCTACCCATAGTGCCACTACTTTTACTGCATCCCCATGAACATCGATATGTTTATTAATATCTCCTCCCTGATTAAGCGGTGATGTTAACACCAATCTTATCTTGTCTTGTCTAAGTACATAAGACACCCTGTCTTTTAATCCGGTTTCTAACCCTGCATACGCTTCTGATTGAAACCCAAAAGCTGTTTTGTAATAATGAGCAGCTTGTTTGGCATTACCAACATATAACTCTATATAATCTGTTCCTAACAATGGAAGAAAATCTTCTGCTTCGCTAAAGATTTTTTTTAGACTATACTCTGTGTTTTGCAGGTCTTTTAAACTTTTTGTTTCTCTTGCCATTTTTTATTTTTTAAACTGTACTTTTTTTTTGAATGCACCTTTTGTAACAATACACATTGTTATGTTATCCGGTTTATTTGTTATTGGTTATCTTTATTCTAACCAGGATTTATGATAACTTTCGTCTGCTATTTTCATAGCTTCTTCTGTAATTTTTAAAGGTTTAAAAGTATCTACCATTACTGCTAATTCTTCAGTAACGGTTTGTCCAATACTACGCTCTGTAGCACCAGGATGGGGACCATGTGGTATTCCTGCCGGGTGTAATGATATATGGCCGGCGTCGATATCATTTCTGCTCATAAAATCTCCATCTACATAATACAATACTTCGTCGCTATCTATATTACTATGGTTATATGGAGCAGGAATACTATCCGGGTGGTAATCATATAATCTTGGGACAAAAGAACATACTACAAATGCATCACTTTCAAAAGTTTGGTGCACTGGTGGCGGTTGGTGTATACGCCCGGTAATAGGCTCAAAATCATGAATAGAAAAAGCATACGGATAATTATATCCATCGTACCCAACCACATCAAAAGGATGGGTTGCATATACCATTTCTATAATTTCATCTTGTTTTTTAACTTTCATTAAAAAATCACCAGTTTCATCAAATGTTTCCAATTCTGATGGTCTTCTAATATCTCTTTCGCAAAAAGGAGAATGTTCTAATAATTGCCCAAACCAGTTTCGATATCTTTTTGGCGTATAGATTGGTCTGTACGACTCTACAATAAAGAGCCTGTTGTCTTCGGTATCAAAATCAATTTGGTAAATTATTCCTCTGGGTATCAACAAATAATCCCCATAAGAAAACTCAATATTTCCAACAAAAGTTCTTAATTTTCCAGAACCTTTATGAATAAAAATCAGCTCGTCTGCATCTGTATTTTTATAGAAATAATCTCGTAAGGATTTTTTGGGAGAAGCCAGAATAATATTACAATCGCTATTGGTTAAAATGGTTTTTCTACTTTTCAAATAATCATCTTCCGGAGGTACTTGAAATCCTCTGAAACGATAGGATTTGATATTATTTGCAATAGCGACTTTTGCAGCCACACTATATTGGTTTTTTATTTCTTTTACTTGTGTTGGCCTATGCTCGTGATATAACAAAGTAGACATACCATCAAAACCTATGGTTCCAAACAATTGCTCGTAATATAACGTACCATCACCCTTTTTGAATGTAGTATGCCTTTTTTGAGGTATTTTTCCCAGACTATGATATATCGGCATGTGCTTATATTTATATATTAACGTTTGTTAATGTAAATATATACAAATAATAATTATCCCCAAATTATTTTCAGTATTTTTGACTTCAATCAAACAGAGGTAAAGTCATTATATGAAGCCAGCTACAAAAAAAGAAAAGTTTTTTGAAGAGTCTTTAAAACTTATACACGAAAAAGGTTTTAAAGCAGTAACTATGCGTGATATTGCGCAAAGATTAGATTTTGAGCCTGCAAATATTTATAATTACATAGACTCTAAACAGGCACTATTAGAGCTTTATCTTTTTGATATTTCTTATGAATTTCATGATTCTTTAAATAATATATTAAAATCTTCGTATTCTCCAGAAGAGAAATTAAAATTAATAATTTCTACACATATTCAATTAACCGCAAAAAAGCCTTACAAAATGGCTTTATTGGTTAATGAATGGCGAAACCTTAAAGAGCCTAAATTAACTGAATTTATTGAAGGAAAAAAGGTGTATGAAAACAAAATACGGGATGTAATTGCTAAAGGAATAGAAGAAGGACAATTCAGAGCAATGGATATTGAAATAGCTACTTATTCATTTTTATCTTCTTTACGATGGATATATGATAAATATACAGATGGGGAATCAAAAATAAACCCGTTTGAACTAGAAAAACAAATTTCTGATTTTGTCTTTACAGGAATGGGGAAATAAATACACAAACCAGAGTAAATTTATAACAAAAGCATATTACCGATCTTTTGCCTTTATTTTACTAACAAATTCTGGAGACAATCCTAAATAAGAAGCAATCATATATTGAGGAACTCTTTGTGAAAACTTGGGATTGACCTTTATAAAATTTTTATAAAGATCTCCTCCTGTATAGCTTCGGGTATATTTTATTTTGTTTATATAGGCAATATGTGTTTTTTCCATAATTAGCCTGAATAAGCGATCTGTTTTTGGAAGTTTATAAGAAAGTTCCTTAAAAGAATCTTCATGCAAGACTAATAGCTCTGTATTTTCAATGGCTTGAATAAAATTTTCTGACGGTGTTTGATTCACCAAGCTTTTATAATCTGTATACCACCATCTATCGATTGCAAAATCTATAATTCTCTCTACTCCTTTATCATCTATATAGTAGGATCGCAAACAGCCTTTAACAATAAAATATCTGGCTTTACATATTTTACCTTCCTCTAATAAAAGTTCTTTCTTTTTAAGTTTTCTGGTGGTCAGGTATTGATAAAACAATTTTATTTCTTGGTCAGAAAAATCTACGTAGTTTCTAATATACTCTGCAATGATGGTAATCATAATTTAAAATTTATAAATAAGATAAATTCTATCTTTTACTACTGTGCTTTGCCAAAGGATTAAAATCTAAGCATAACCCCACCCAATATTCCAGATCTTCATCCATATCAAAACCATCTGGGGTTACAAAAACAAAACCTTTCATGGGTCTTCCTGTAAAATCCATAGGGCGACATCCTTGTTTTTTCATTGCTTTTTCTGTAGCATCTATACCGATTCGAGCCATGACTAAATCCATTTCTTTTTTCTTACTAAAATGAATCCCGCAACACATCTTATCTTCCACCATAAAACACAATCCTCCCATCATTTTCTTTTCGTAAAAATTAACTTTTCGCTCTCTAAAAATCTGCCGAATCCGATCTGCCAAAAATTCGCTGTATGCCATTGTTACTGTATTGCTTTTAATAGATAATCATTCATTGGGTGCATCGCTTGCCAGTACTCCATAATTTCTTGCAGCAAAAGCTTGCTGTTTATCAAAGCCGGTGCTTCTTCTCCTACAAAATAAAATTGTTTGTTTGCTATTATCGGTTCTTTTTTACAGGCATCCTGCCACTCTTTCGGAATCCGTTTCATCACTTCTCCTCTAATTTCCCCAAATTTCTGAACAAAATCTGTATTTTCTATAAGTTCTGTAAATTCTTTAGGGTTTTTATAGATAGTAGTCCGTATTTTTTGCAATTGTTCTTTTGTGGGACCAAAACAGCCCCCCATAATCCCTACCATTTCTGGTGAAAAACGTAAAAATATCCCGGGGACACTTTTATCCTTTCGTCCCCCGTTAGAAATAAAAGCTGTATAATGCAGATTATACGGGGTTTTATCTTTAGAAAAACGAATATCTTTATTAATTCTTAGTATACAATCTTTGGGTTCTATCTGTAAAGCAGGGTCTTGTTTTTGTATTTCTGTAATTATTGCCCCTACAAATGTCTCAAACGGTTTTTTTATACTGGTTTCATATCTCTTTTTGTTCTCATGAAACCATTCTTTATGGTTGTTTTTGCCTAAATCCTTAAAAAAAGCAACAAAATCTTCTGTAAAATATTGCATCTGTCTGATAATTTATGTTATAAATTCATTAATCTCTTTAATTAATGAACTTAGATGGATAAAAATGAATATGCACTTTCTGCTATATGTAAGTTTTAGAATTTTATATAGCAGAAAGTGCAAAACATTACTTCATAGAGTGAAAAGCAACTCTGTTTCCTTCGGTATCCAAAAAGATAGCCATATACCCATTTTCTCCTAAGGACGTTTTTGGCATTAAAATTTTACCTCCTGCTTTTTCTACACGAGCCAGAGGCACAGACAGATCTTCACCTCCATTAAGGTATGCAAAAGTACCTTCTTGTGACGGCTTATTGCCATTGCCATGAGTAATACAACCTCCTACACCTCCATCTTTATATGGAAAAAAGGCCATTTTAAAATCCATCTCCATAGGTTGTAGTTCTGCTTCTAAAAGCACATTATAAAACTGGATTGCTCTTTCAAAATTAGTACTTGGTATTTCGAACCAGCTAATTGCATTTGACATGATATTATTATTTATGGTTTGTAATATTTCAAAAGTAAGTGAACTTATAAAGTAAAAAAATTATATTTTTGGAAAAACATAGGTTTCTAAAATGAAAAAAAACGAAGAATTATTCCATTTGATCCAATCATTAACCAAAAGTGAAAAACGATATTTTAAAATAACTTCACAAGGAAATGATGATACAGAATACCTAAGCCTTTTTGATGCCATAGAATCCCAAAAAGAATATGACGAAGCTAAAATAAAAGAACAGTTTAAAGACAAAGCATTTATTACCCAATTAACAACTATAAAAAACTACTTAAAACAACGAATTTTACAATCCTTGCGAAACTATCACTCTAAGATATCAAAAAATGCTGAACTTACAGACATCCTTCGCAATATAGAAATCCTGTATTACAAAGGACAGTACACTATATGCAATAGTGAACTAAAACGAGCCGAAAAAAAAGCTGAAAATTTTCAGCAAGATATATTGCTTTTTCAAATCCAGGATTGGAAGAGAAAAGTATATCAGGCACAATATCCTCAGGATTTTGAAACCTTAAGGTCGATCATAAAAAATCAAAAAAACACTTTAGAATCTACCAACGAATACATAGATCTTTTATTGGCAAATATAGATCCTGCTCAATTTTCTTTGTCCCATAAAAAAAGTATCTCCCTACAAAACCGAACGCTCAAAACATTACATAAATACAGAAAACAATTGCTTGCAGAGCATCCTGAAAAAGCAAAACAAACCATAGAAGACCTTATTAAAGAATGGGACCAAAATCCAGAGTTGCTGAAAGAGTATTTTGCCATGTACTTTTCTATAAACAACAATCTTCTTGGTTTTTTGGTTTTTAAAAAACAATATAAAGAAGCATACGTACGGATATTACTGTTAAAACAAAAAGCACCTGCAATCACAACAATCTCTGCCTCGCTAATTAAAGAAAAACTAAGGCTTTACAATATAGAGCTTGAAATTCATCGAAGCTTAAAAGACTTACACACTACGCACGAGGTTATCGACGAAATCCAGAGCTTTATTGAATCACATAAAACCCTGGTTCCCAGTAATTATTGGCTTTCTTTTCGCTTTCAGTTTGCCAATATCTATTTTTTAAAAAACGATATTAGAAAAGCACTGTACTGGATTAATGATATATTAAACAACCAAAACAAAAAGGACAGACAAGATTTAATTATGTACACCTATTGGTTAAACTTGCTGGTGCACTATGAGCTAGGCAATGGTTTTACTTTAAGATATTTGACAGATAACATGAAAAAGCAGTTGAAAAAGCAAAAAAACATAGATTTCTATGAAAAAACACTATTGAAATTTTTATCCAAAACCTGTGAGTATACCTCCAACGAAAAACGAATTGCTTTTACTGATCTTAAAAAGCAATTAGAAGAAACACCTGTTCCCGAAGTAATACTAGGGTATATTGATTTTAAAGAATGGATACATAAAAATTGCTAGTAAATTAATACATCACATAACTTACCTTGTAATTTATAGCAATTCTATAGTATATTTTTAAGTTATTTTAATACATTATTAAACTAAACAAAATCGAGAGGATCATAATCTAATGAAAAAGATAATACCCCAACTGCTTATATATATTCTACTGGTTATATCATGTAAACAACCCGATGAAAAAAAATTAACTATTGCCGCTTCTGCAAATATGCAGTTTGCAATACAAGAAATCTCTAAAGCATATACAAAACAAACGGGTATTAATTGTGAAATAATTGTAGGTTCGTCTGGTAAGCTAACTGCACAAATAAAAGAAGGAGCTCCTTTTGATATCTTTGTTTCTGCCGACATAAAATACCCGGAAGAGTTATTCATCTCTGGTTTTACAACCAACAAGCCTATAATTTATGCTTACGGCAAACTAGTATTATGGACCATGATCGATAGTATAAAACCTAGTCTGTATATGCTTAAAAACTTAGACATACACCATATTGCTATCGCAAACCCAAAAACTGCTCCGTATGGTATTGCTGCTGTAGAACTATTAAAAAACAAAGGGATCTATAATACGATAAGTCCTAAATTAGTATTTGGTGAAAGTATCTCCCAAACCAATCAATTTATTGTTTCAAAATCGGCTGAAATAGGTTTTACCGCAAAATCTGTTGTTTTATCCCCCAAAATGAAAAACAAAGGAAACTGGATAGATCTCGATGAAAATGATTACTCCCCAATCGCACAAGGAATCGTTGTTCTTAACAATAGGGCTATGCAAAAAAATGATGCCGAAAAGTTTCATAATTTTATGCAATCTACTGTCGCAAAAAAAATTCTGGTAGACTTTGGCTATTCTGTTAAATCAAAATAATTTATGAACACCTTAAAAGGAAAAATAACATCTATAAAAACCAATCAAAGTTTATCTTTGGTGACTATACAAATAGAAGATGTGTTTTTTACTACCATCGTGATCGAAACTCCAGATACGGCAGTCTATTTAAAAACAGGAGAGCCTATTACTATCCTTTTTAAAGAAACCGAAGTAATTATAGGTAAAGGACCAGAACACCATATAAGCATCCTAAACAAAGTAATAGGCACGATCATCAAAATAGAAAAAGGAGAATTGCTTTGTAAAGCAACCATAAACACGAAAATTGGGGAAATAACCGCAATTATTACTCTAGATGCAGCCAAATATTTACAATTAGAGATAAATGATAAAGTTACCGTTATGATTAAAACTACCGAAATAATGTTATCGCAATGATAGACTGGCAACCTTTACTATTAACTTTTAAGCTAGCATTAATAACCACCTGTTTATTATTAGTCATCGCTGTACCAATTGCATATTGGTTGGCATATACAAAATCAAAATTAAAACCAATATTAGAAACACTGGTTAGCATGCCGCTTGTTTTACCACCAACAGTTTTAGGTTTTTATTTGCTCATTGCCTTTAGCCCGGCTAATACTTTTGGTAACTGGCTGGATACCTATATGGGGCTACGACTTCTATTTTCGTTTGAAGGGCTTGTATTTGGATCTGTACTTTATAGCTTACCATTTATGGTACACCCAATTCAAGCAGGGTTTTCTAACCTAAATTCGAGCATTATAGAAGCATCCTATATATTAGGGAAATCCAAAACCATTACCCTTTTTAAAGTTTTATTGCCCAATATAAAACCATCATTGCTTACCGGTATTGTATTATCTTTTGCGCATACTATCGGAGAATTTGGGGTGGTGCTAATGATTGGCGGAAACATCCCCGGAAAAACAAAAGTAGCTTCTATCGCTATTTATGATGAAGTTGAAACACTTAATTATACTGCAGCAAATTGGTATTCAATTATTTTGTTTGCGATTACATTTAGCATTTTATTACTAGTGTACTTAATTAATGGTGGATATTTAAAACGATTCTGGAAATGATACAAATAGCTTTGCAAAAAAAATTATCTGCCGCTACAGGAGAGATGTTATTAGATATTAATATGCAAATCGAGCAAGGCAAACTGGTTACCTTATACGGAAGCTCCGGAGCAGGTAAAACCTCTATCCTAAGAATGATTGCAGGATTGCTTCCTGCGGATACAGGAACAATTACAGTGCATCAAAAAACGTGGCTAAACACCACTACAGGAATTTGCCTGAAACCACAACAACGAAAAATAGGTTTTGTTTTTCAGGAATATGCTTTGTTTCCAAATATGACCGTAAAAGAAAATCTTCTTTTTGCATTAGAAAAAAACCAGAATACGCAAATTGTAAAAGAGCTTATTGAAATTATTGAATTAGAGGATTTACAAGACCGAAAACCTAATAATTTATCTGGTGGGCAAAAACAAAGGGTGGCCCTGGCAAGAGCATTGGTAAGAAAACCAGAAATTTTGATGCTAGACGAGCCGCTATCTGCTTTAGACAAAAAAATGCGTATAAAACTGCAGGATTACATTCTTAGAGTGCACAAAAAATTTAATGTAACCACCCTTTTAATAAGTCATGATATAAGTGAAGTGATAAAAATGTCGGATATGGTATTTATAATCGAAAACGGAAGAATCACCCAGAAAGGAAAGCCTATCGAAGTATTTACCACCAAAAAGGTAAGCGGAAAATTTCAGTTTACAGGAGAGATTATCGACATTAAAAAAGAAGATGTTATATATATCGTTACTGTTTTAATAGGAACCAATTTTGTAAAAATTATTGCCGAAGAAAATGAGATACAAACTATGGCAATCGGGGACCCGATACTAGTGGCATCTAAGGCATTTAACCCTTTGCTACAAAAAATAAATTGATCTTATTTTTATGGATGTGTGTTTTAGTCTAATAAAATCAAGTAGAATCCATCTCAACCATAGGTAATTTAAGCTACCTATATAACTGGTATTTCTGACGTAGAACTGGATAAAAATATCACCGACGTAATCACTAGCTTACAAAAACTTAAAAATGAAGATCAAAAACATATTTTAACTACTATTAATGCGCTCATTCGGGATGCTAAAGCACGTAATACCTACGCATAAAAAAACCAGCTACATCCCTGTAACTGGTTCTTTACTTTTATTTCTCTTACTCTTACCCGCCAAACTTTACCGCCACAAGTTGCAAACTGGCACTAGCGACATACTATGCCCGAGCGGTGTATTTCTTATTTTTATATAGGTTGTCCGGTGTGTTTTTTAGATGTTACTATGTGTGTATGTCTTTGCATGGATATTTGTTACCGGTAATTTTTTATTTTTTTATTGTTTATACCTATTACACTTTGAATTTACCGCAATAAAACCCCCTTTTTTCCTTTCTATTTCATCATAAGATGAAACCGTAACTAAGGCTATGCTTTAATTTTCTAATTTATAAAAAGAAAAAAATCATTATTTTCTTTTACGGCAAATTCAAAATATAATTGGTATTATGTATATTTTCTTTCTGCAGACGTGTATTTGTGCATTGCAGTAGTGTAGATATGTATTGAATGGTGCAGATGTGTATTGAATGGTGCAGATGTGTCTTGTAGTAGTGTAGACGGGGCTTCGAGTAGCCTCAGCCCACTGCAATCATTATAAACCCTTTGGTTACCGGTATTATTAAAAATGATATAAAAGCTGCCAATACCAGAGTACTTTCTAAGAATTATTTCTTCTAAGTAAAAAAGCAGCTATGGTTATGATGACCATAGCTGCTTTTAATTTTTATAAACTAACGTAATACCTTGAGTTCTCTTAATCTGAAATACTGGTTTTCGATACAAAATTCTGTTAAGAATTTCACTACCATTAACCTATTTCAAGATTAATCGGGTTAATACCGAAAGTCTATCTTTAAACTTTGCCCTTCTTTATTGTTTTACAAAACGGGTAATATGTTGTTTTTTATCTGAAGTAACTTTTAAAATATAGGTTCCTGCTTGCAAGTGATCTACTTTTACAGAAGAACTAAAATAACCATTCGCTACTGTTTCTCCTAACAGGTTTACAATACTATAGGTTGCCCCAAGAGTCGGGTTAAAAACAATATTCAATATATTTTCTTTTACCGGGTTAGGATATACACTAATTTTTTGTGGTGGCGCTATTGCTTCTGATTTATTAGATTCCCCGTTACAAGCACTAATCATTTTCCATCCTGTTGCACTACGCTCCCATAGATTACCTTTGTATGTCACCCTGTTTCCTGTGTTATAACGAACTCCCGATGTCCATTCCTCTACTCCTTCGCATAAACTAGCTCCGCATTTTCCAAGGTTTTTCCATCCTCTTGAAGTTCTTTCATAAAGATAATTTTTATATACAACCCGATCTCCAACAGCATAACTAATGCCCGATGCCCATGCCTCTACACCTTCACAAATATCTGTAGTACCTCCTTCTTTTGTGGTTACAGATAAAGTATTACTGAACCCTGATATGTTTCCTGCTGCATCTTTGGCTTTTACTTTAAAGGTATAGGTGGTATTTGCGGTTAACCCTGTTACAGAATATGAAGTACTATTAACACTGGTGATCTTTGTGTCTCCCTGATATACGTCATACCCTGTTACCCCAACATTATCGGTAGAGGCAGACCAGGATAATGATAAAGAGGTTTCCTGTACATTAGAAGCGGTTACATTGGCAGGAACGCTTGGTGCCTCTGTATCTGTAGTACCTCCTTCTTTTGTGGTTACAGATAAAGTATTACTGAACCCTGATATGTTTCCTGCTGCATCTTTGGCTTTTACTTTAAAGGTATAGGTGGTATTTGCGGTTAACCCTGTTACAGAATATGAAGTACTATTAACACTGGTGATCTTTGTGTCTCCCTGATATACGTCATACCCTGTTACCCCAACATTATCGGTAGAGGCAGACCAGGATAATGATAAAGAGGTTTCCTGTACATTAGAAGCGGTTACATTGGCAGGAACGCTTGGTGCCTCTGTATCTGTAGTACCTCCTTCTTTTGTGGTTACAGATAAAGTATTACTGAACCCTGATATGTTTCCTGCTGCATCTTTGGCTTTTACTTTAAAGGTATAGGTGGTATTTGCGGTTAACCCTGTTACAGAATATGAAGTACTATTAACACTGGTGATCTTTGTGTCTCCCTGATATACGTCATACCCTGTTACCCCAACATTATCGGTAGAGGCAGACCAGGATAATGATAAAGAGGTTTCCTGTACATTAGAAGCGGTTACATTGGCAGGAACGCTTGGTGCCTGGGTATCGGTAACGTTTCCTTTAGGATATTTACCCGAAATGGAAAACAATCCTAAAGAAGAGTAATCGGAATATCCTGTAGACAGGTTTCCTTCTCCTACACCATCTATTTCGATATAGTAAGTACCGCTTTGTAAGGTTGTGGTAATAGATGCTTTTAATCCCTGTGGATCTGAAGATGTAACTTCACTTCCATTGCTATTTAATAGTCTTGCTTTAATATTTAGGTTTGGGTGATATGGATTTGGATCGAAAGAAAAGCTTACTTCTCCTCCTGTTGTTTGAAAAGAGAACACATCTTTATCTGATGTTTTTTCAATAATTCCTTCATTATCTGCTTTAGATACATTTCCGTTACTATCCGATACTAATTCTGTAGCTCCGTTTATGGTATTGCTATGATCGTCTTTTTTATATCCAAAGCCATTTCTGGAATTTGAAATGATTGCTAAATCATCCTCAGTATTATCTGCATTATCATATTCTCCTTTGCTCCAGTGACCTAATGTTTTATTGGCACTCCATCCCATAATCGGACTCCATTGCCCGTGTCCTGCATAATATGTGGTTCCTGATCTGGTTCCGTCATGTGATAATCCAAGAGTGTGTCCTACCTCGTGAGATCCTGTTTCTCCGGCAGATCTGGTTCCCAGATTAAATACCCAGCAAGGATCGTCAGAGTTCCAACTAAAAGAATTTAAGTATGCTACCCCACCAGATCCGGGAGCGGCATCTGTTGTTGGCGTAAATATCGCCATCATTCTTTTGTTTTTTGGAGTTGCATCAAATACATCTCTTCTGGTAGTAACATTAATATTAAAAGGGATAAAATCATCTACCATAATCCTCCAAACGTCAAGAATTTTTTCATCGCTAAAACCTGCTGGTTGTGCATTAATTGTTCTACCTCCTGCCCAACGGGTACCAGTTACTACTTCTCCATCAAAATCAAGATAGATAACATGAGATGCCCCGGGAAGACTTTCTAATTGTATTTGTGCTTTTTGCACACTTCCTGCAACAGGAGCGTTATTAGTGATTTCTTTTTCTTGTTCAAAATCTACACATAATATGCTATGGATATCTGTATCTGTAGCCAATACTTGTCCGTTATTATTTGTGGAGATCTTAAATGCTTTTTTCTGATCATAAAAAACAATCTCTCCGGATATTTTTCCATCCTTTTCTGTAAAACTAAAAACAGGTTCGGTGGCTCCTGCATTTTTAGATGTATTGTTTACAATGTTACCGGTTACAAAATATCCGTCTGCGGTATTGTTTTTAACGTTGATTTTAAGGTTGTATACTTTATTATCCGTTAGTTTAATATCAAAATTGTTATTGCTTGATTTACCAGATAAAAAAGTTTGAGAGAAACTGTTTACAGTTCCGATAACGATTTCTTTTTTTTCTTGTGCAAATGAAGAAAAAGATAGAATCAATAAAAAGGCAGTAAGAGATACCTTTTTTAATACATTAGAAAACATCCTTTTTTTAAGGTTTAAATTTTTCATACTATGAGATTTAGGTAAGTGAGTTTGTGTTAAAATCCGGTTATGAGATCAGCGCCAAAAGTAAGGTTTGCTCTTTTTTTACACAGCTCTTATCTAGAATTCATAAGCATCTAATTAGAATTCGTAGTGCAATAGAAATTAAGTGGGTATTTGAGATAAAATTTACTTGATTTTTTTTAATAAAAAACAAGGTGCAACAGATGTTTAAAACGGTATTATAAAATTTACTTAGTATACCTGCAAAAGTACTTGTGTTTTCTTTTTTGAAAGCAATAGTACTTTTGTTTTGACATAAATACCCTATTTTTGAGTCTTTACAAAAAAACACAGAATGCGAACATTTCTTTTTTTAGGAATTATATTACTTTGTGTTGGATGCCAAAATCAAGGTGCCACCAATACACAAGAAGAAAAGCCTACATTTAAACTGGATAGTCTTTCAAAAGAAAAAGTCAAAATAGAGATATTGCAACTTTCTCCTGAAGCTATCAAAAGCCTGGAAAGTTTTCATGACTTTCAAAACGTTAAAAGTATAATAAATACGATGCATAATGCCAATCCTTTTTATATAAACAAATATGCTGATAGTGTTGATTTATTAATAGGTACTTTTAAAGAGACTTTACCCGAAGAATTAAGAAAAAACACTATAAAGTCCCGTTTAAGTGTTTTATCCACCGAAACAAACTTATTGAAAGAACTGGGGAGCACAAAAAATCCTGATGCCAAAAAAATCATGGATGCAAATACCCGATTAATTAAAGCGTATAACAGTCTGGTTATTCAACTTAACGAATTGTCATTAGCCATACCTGAAAATATTGAAAAAGAGCTCTTGAGAGATCCTGAAGAAGACACAGAAATACTGTCTAAAAACTTATGAAAGCCCATAATGGGTATTTAATCTATACTCTTATATAACTAAAAGTCAACTAATACAGTATTGGCTTGTAAAACTCTAAATAGATGAAAAAAATAATTTTATACTTCGCTATATTACTTTTTAATTTCACTTTTGCTCAACAAACCAATGAGATTTATACTGTTATGGAACAATGGCACAAGGCTGCTGGTGATGCAAATTTTGATGCTTATTTTAATCTCATGACAGAGGATGCTATTTTTATAGGTACCGATGCTACAGAAAACTGGTCCAATACCGATTTTAAAGCATTTGCAAAACCTTATTTTGATAAGGGAAAGGCCTGGAGTTTTACTACTCTGGAAAGAAATATTTTTACTGAGGACACCTCTGATTTAGCATGGTTTGATGAACTTTTAGATACGCAAATGGGAATCTGTCGTGGTAGTGGGGTTTTACAAAAAACATCAAACGGGTGGAAAATAAAACATTATGTATTGTCTATCGCTATACCTAATGAAAATGTTAAAGAAATTACTGCGCTAAAAAAAGAATTCGATACTAATTTGATAGAAAAACTAAAACTCGAAAAGAAATAAGGTGTATTAATTGGAAATTAATGATTTTTTAAATTCTTCTAGATTTGAAAAGCATTTTTTAGCACCGTTTTTTAAAAGGGCTGCTTTATTGGTATCTCCTATCCCTACAAAGTCAATAGATAAGTTCTGTGCTGTTTTTAAGTCCCAAATACCATCTCCTACAGAGATAATTTTATCAAAACGGGGTTTGTTATAGAAACTCTTTGCTTTTTTGATGGCTTCCAAAACAAAACCTTCTCTGGATTCATGAGTTTTTGAGGTAGCCAGTACCTTTTCATCGTGCCATATATTGCATTGATCTAATTTTATCATTGCAGGTTTGGGCAATGCTCCTGTAGCAAAACAAAAAGGCACTTTTTTTTCTCTAAAAAACGTAATTAAGGATTTTGCTCCTTCAATTTCTCTTACCGGATCAAACGTGTTCATTTGATCTATAAGATTCGTTTCAAAATCCTCTATTAAATCTTTTGAAAAAGTTTTTTTAAAATTACGCTCGTAGTTATATCGCAAAGCATAGCTGTCTGTATGGTGTTTGTAATTATTATAATCGGTATCAATATCCAAAATACCTATAGCCAATAAAGCCCTGGTAACCGAAATGTGGTACATTGGTACACTATCTGTAAGTGTTCCGTCGATATCAAATATAAATAATGTGTTTTTCAGATCTTTTCTTTTATAATTAACACCCTTAGAGCAAACTCAAAAAGTATGCTTTTAAAAGTATATTTTGTTTTCTTGGTAAGCCTTACAGAATTAAATTTTTCAATATAAATTAAAGTGTATATTTTAAGGATACTATAAAATTTCTTCCTGCCGCAGCTATACCAGAAGAGTATGGTCTGTATCGTTGATCTGTAATGTTTTCTACAGATAGTATACTTTTTAATTTTTCTGTTATTTGGTATTGTGTTCTTATATTAAGTGTATACCAGGATGGGGAATATGGATTTCCGTTTTGATCTGTTGCATACAAATAATCTTTACTTTGTTCTGATGGAGAGAGGTTCTCAAAACTTAAACTACCATTATATACAGAAAACACATCTACCGATAGTTTGGGCAGAATATAACTTATTTTTGTTGTTCCAAATTGTGGAGATACGTGTCTTGCCGGTGCTGTTGATCCGTCATCCAGTTCTTCTTCTCCCCCAACAAAAGTATATTTAGAGGTTAGTTTTAAGTTTTCGGCAAACTTATATTCCAGCCCTGCTTCAAAACCATAAACTTTAGCATTTGCAGCATTTTGAATGGCTTGTACATTGCTTAATTCTCCCCCATACTCAATTTGTGTTGCACCATTAAGATTAAAATCCCTGCGTACCAAGGCATCATCCAGATGTGTGTAATATGTAGATAAATCCAAAGACAGATTAGTATCAAAATTAAGTCGTACACCTAATTCTCCATTATATGCATTTTCTGATTTTATGTGTGGGTTTGGCACTACTACAGATCCTGGTTCTGAGTCAAAAACCTTACCTACATCATCAATATTTGGGGCTCTAAAAGCAGTTGAAAAATTTAGTTTCCATTGTATTACATCATTGGGCAACCAGCTTAGTCCTGCGGTACTGGTTACTGCTTCGGTATCTATATTTCCTTCGGTAAATGGAAAATCGAAAAATTTAGTATCAAAGTCTGAATACAAAATAATCCTATTGTATCGTAATCCCCCCTGAAATCTTAGTTTTTCGCTAAACTTATGCCCGATACTTACATAAGCGGCTATAGATTGCCAGGTTGCCCCATCGGGATATCTGGATGGTGCATCTACTGACGTATTTGTTTGAGTATCAAATTCTGATCCATTTGAATTTACTTGATTTAACACATACTCCAAGCCATAAAAAAATGTGGTTTTATCGGTATATTTTTTTTCAAAATCCAAGTTTAAGGAATATGCATCTACTTGTTCTTTGGTTCTGGAAAAAACAGTACTTCTGAAATCCCTGTCATTCCTGCTTTCTTCAAAATACTGGTATGCCACGGTAGCCTTCATTTCGTCATACAATAAGTTTTTTGATTTATTTAATGCTTGCAGGTTGCTCATTAACCATTTCTGCGGGCCATAAAACCATTCGGCAGATCTTAAATTTCCTTTTCTGCGTCTTAGCAAACGATCGTAGCGAGGATAATCTGAAGTTTCACTATACATAAAGCTGGCATCAAAGTCCCATTTCTTGTTTGGGGCAAAACGTATTTTTTGTAGCAAATTAATCTGGTCGTACCCTGTAAAAACCTGCTCCTTTGGATTATCGTTTTGGATAACAAAATCTTCTGCATTTATAATATCTACGTATTCGTTTCTTAGATATTCTTTGGGGCCATGGCTACCCATTTTTAAGTTGTCAAAATCGGTATAGCTTACGCTGGTAAAAAAGCCCCATTTTTCTAATCCAATATTAAAATCCACATGCCCGGTTTTTTCATTACTGGCACTTGCGTACCTAGCTTGTGCATTACCGCTAAATATGTCTTTATTATTTAAAGAAAATTTAGGTCGTGTGGTATAAAAGTTTAATACTCCACCAACAGCATCACTACCATAAACTACAGATCCCGGCCCTAAGATAACTTCGGTTCTGTCTACTGTAAAAGGATCTATAGATATTACATTTTGTACGTTTCCACCTCTAAAAATCGCAGTATTCATACGTACTCCATCTACCGCCAGTAATAATCGATTGGTAGAAAACCCCCTAATAATAGGGCTGCCCCCGCCCAATTGGCTTTTTTGAACAAATACCTGTCCGCTGCTTTGCAAAAGATCTGCCGATGTTTGTGGTGTAGCAAATGCTATTTCATTAGAGCTAATACTTACTATTTTTTGTGTGACATCTTTTTGTTCCTGCTTCCATTTTGAAACAGAAATAATTACTTCAGAAAGTTGATTTTCATCAAGTATTAAATATACGGAGTGTGATTTTGATATTTTTGATTTAAGGATACTGGTTTGCAGATGAGAAACATGTGTGAAATATAAAATCTCTGTTTCTAAAAAATCCGACACATCGGCGACTCCATAAAAATTAGTAATCGTGCTTTTGGATTTGTCTTTATTATAGATCGCTACATTTGGCAGAGGTCTATTATTAGATGTACTGTATACTTTTATTTCCTGAGCATTGTTGGGTAATGCAAAGAATAAGGTTAAGAGAAAAAGTGTGAATAATCGCATTGTATTAATTAAAAATTTCGTTTAAAACAGAAAGTGATTTGGGCTTTTTAAAACCGTGCAAATGTAACTCAAAATATACTAATAGCATAACAAGAACCTCACTACGTGTTGTCTTGGATAATTTGATATCCATACTTGCCTCAAAAGTTGTGCCTAAAAAAGTCTTAAACTCTGTTACATGCTGTCCGCTAATACAGTATACATTATTGCTATTATATTGAAAAACCCCATCCAACATATTAAAACAGCTTGCTTTATCGACAGAAACGTCTGGATAAAAGCCTAAATATTGTGTAAGCTTAGTTAAAAATACTATATGAAAATTAGCAATCGTTTCATGTTCATCCAACCACACCAATGCTGTTTCTAAATACTCGAATAAATCTGTATTGGCTTCTTCTTCCTTTATTGCATTTTTAAGGACTTCAGAAATAAAAAATACAAGAGAGCTTTTTATAAAATCGGTATGTAATGTTTTGTAAACCGTTTTTATCTTTGCTTCTTTAATTTTTTCTAAAGAGCCTTTATCTTTATGAAACGCTTCAATTTCTAACAAAGTAAGGGGCTGAAACAATGAAGCTCTTATTTTTCCTCGTTTTGATTTTAAGACTCCTCTTAATAAATAGGATCGCAATCCACTTGTTTTGGTGAATAATGAAACAATTAAATCTGCCTCACTATATCGTAAGGAATGTATAACTATTGCAGAAGTATTGATAATCATTGTATATTAAAATGTGTATAAAAGAAAACGGAATCTATTTTGATGTATTTATAACAGATGTTTTCATATCAAAAGCAAGTGTTATGTATGTATTGTTATTAAAAGTAAACTGATCTATTATTTTCCATCCCAATTTTTTGGTATGTGCCTTTTCTGAAACTATATTTATTTTATTTATAAATGTGATACTAATTGGATATTTTTTAAATAATTCGATTCTCATTTCTTCAAAAATCAAGTTTAACACGCCTTGCCCCCTATAATTTTTATCGATACAAACCGGACCATATTGAAAGCTGTTTTTTGTAGTAATCTCTTTTTCATTAAAGGATAATTTGGGAAAGCGAGAGATCATAAAAGTAAAAATATCCCACTGTTTAAAATACTCCCAGCTTCCTGCAAAAGCATACCCGATTATTAAAGTTTTGTCTTCTGCTACAAAAAGCCCGTTTTGTGTAATTATTTCTTCTATCTGTGGTATTGTAAATGGTGTTGTTACAAAGCCACTATCTCTTTCTTTTTCGGTTAAGTTTTTATACAGGTATTTTTCTTGCAATGCCAAAACCCCCTTTATATCCAACTTATTTGCGATTCGTGTTTTAATCATATTCCTGTTTTTACTATAACCAACAAAGCCGTTCAAGATACAACTTAAACGGCTTTTTATTATAGGATTTAATATTTTGTTTACACAACTCCTTGTGCCAACATTGCATCTGCTACTTTTACAAAACCAGCAATGTTTGCTCCTTTTACATAGTCTACATAACCATTTTCATCGGTACCATATTCTAAACAAGCTTTATGAATATCTTCCATAATTTGTTTTAGTTTAGCATCTACCTCTTCTCTGGTCCAGTTATAACGTAAAGAGTTTTGCGTCATTTCTAATCCAGATGTTGCTACACCTCCTGCATTGGATGCTTTACCTGGTGCAAAGAAAATTTTGGCTTTATGAAAAGCTGTAATAGCCTCTGGAGTGCTTGGCATATTAGCCCCTTCGCTAACACAGATACATCCATTAGCAATTAATTTTTGTGCATCATTTCCATTTAGCTCATTTTGAGTTGCACATGGTAGTGCGATATCGCATTTTACTTCCCATGGTATTTTTCCTTCATGAAATTCTGCAGATGGATATTTACTGGTGTATTCGCTAATGCGTCCTCTTTTCACATTTTTAAGTTCCATTACAAAAGATAGTTTTTCTGCATCAATACCATCTTTATCATAGATATATCCAGATGAGTCTGATAATGTTACTACTTTTGCCCCTAATTGTGTTGCTTTTTCTACTGCAAATTGTGCTACGTTTCCAGAACCAGAAACTGTTACAATTTTTCCTTCAAAAGAACTTCCTTTGGTTTTCAGCATATTTTGTGCAAAATACACGGTTCCATATCCTGTGGCTTCAGGACGGATAAGGGATCCTCCCCAACTTAATCCTTTTCCTGTAAGTACTCCTGTAAATTCGTTACGTAACTTGCGATACATACCAAATAAGAATCCTATCTCGCGTCCACCTACTCCTATATCTCCCGCAGGAACATCTGTATTGGCACCAATATGTCTAAAAAGTTCGCTCATAAAACTATGGCAAAAACGCATAATCTCATCGTCAGATTTTCCTTTTGGATCAAAATCAGATCCTCCCTTACCTCCACCCATTGGAAGTGTAGTTAAGCTATTTTTGAAAACCTGCTCAAAAGCCAAAAACTTTAAGATACTCATATTCACGGTTGGATGAAAACGCAATCCTCCTTTATAGGGTCCTATTGCAGAATTCATTTGAATACGATATCCTCTGTTTACATGGATCTCTCCTTTATCATCTACCCAAGGTACACGAAACGTAATAGCTCTTTCGGGCTCCACCATTCGTAACAGAATGTTTTTACCATTATAAATATCTTTGGTAGCTATGTACGGTATTACAGTTTCTGCAACTTCTTGTACTGCTTGTAAGAACTCAGGCTCATGCGCGTTACGAGCCCTTACTTCTTCCATAAATGCATCTATCTTTGCTTGCATATGTTAGTTAAATTAATAGATTCTTATCTAAAGGTTGAAATATCACGTCAAATATATGATATTCCTAAAAAAACAAGCTTATTTTTTTAATTTAATAATTAGTTAACCTATTGCTTGTTTAAGATCTTCAATCAGATCCTCAACATCTTCAATACCAACACTTAAACGGATCAAGGAATCTACTACTCCTGTTTTTTCGCGTTCTTCTTTTGGAATTGAAGCATGTGTCATACTTGCCGGATGTCCTGCAAGGCTCTCTACACCTCCCAAAGATTCTGCAAGAGTAAAAAATTTCAGGTTTTCTACAATTTGGATTGCTTTATCATAATCATTCCCTTTGGTTACAAAAGAGATCATACCTCCAAAACCATCCATCTGTTCTTTGGCAATATTATGATTAGGATGATCTTCAAAACCTGGCCAGTATACTTTTTCAATTTTAGGATGATTTTTGAGGTATCTTGCAATGGCTTTTCCATTCTCACAATGGCGTTGCATACGTATATGTAATGTCTTGATTCCTCTTAATACCAAAAAACTATCTTGTGGCCCACATACAGCACCACTTGCATTTTGAATAAAGTATAGTCTTTCTGCTAATTTTTCGTCTTTTACGATCAATGCACCCATAACTACATCACTATGTCCCCCAAGATATTTGGTGGCACTGTGCATTACGATATCTGCACCCAAATCTAATGGCCTTTGTAAATATGGGGTTGCAAAAGTATTGTCTACAGCCAGTAAAATATTGTGCTTTTTTGATACTTTGGCAACTGCTTTTATATCGATAATATTCATCATTGGATTTGTGGGTGTTTCTACCCAAATCAACTTTGTATTACCATTTATATATTCTTCAATTTTATTGGCATTTTGCATACCAATAAAGTGAAATTTGATTCCAAAACCTTCAAATATTTTGGTAAACAAACGATATGTCCCGCCATATAAATCATTGGTAGAAATAACTTCATCACCCGGTTTTAATAATTTAACCACTGCATCAATTGCAGCTAAACCAGATCCAAAGGCTAATCCAAATTTTCCATTTTCAATACTGGCAAAAGAGTCTTCTAATGCTTTTCTTGTTGGATTATGCGTTCTACTATATTCAAATCCTTTGTGTCCTCCGGGAGTGGTTTGTGCATACGTAGAGGTTTGATATATAGGAGGCATAACGGCACCATAAGCTGGATCGTGTTGTTGTCCTCCATGAATTGTTTTAGTGTTAAATTTCATCTATATAATAGTTTTTGACAAGAATAAATTAACTTGCTGGTTTTGGGCTATAAAACGGCACAAATGTATGATTTAATTCGTTCTAATCATATTTCAATAAATACCTTTAGTAGATGATTAACAGAAAACCTAACATGAACGCCAAATACTTTTTTTTACTTATAGTTTTATTGGGGTTATATAGCTGTAAAAACAGAGAGTCTTTATCTTTTGAAAAATATAATTTAACTACTGATATGTTGCCTGATTGCAGAAATGAGGATTGTGCTTTATTAGAAATCAATCTATTAAAAATTGTTGAGGATCACCAAATAGCATATACGATTAACAGAGAGATCGAGAGTGTTGTATGTGACATTCTTAATACTGACAAAAATGAATCAGCAGTAACTATTGAGGAGGCAATTAACCAATTTAACCGCTCTTACCAAACTATTATTAGCAAATTTCCTGATGAGGCCGTTCCTTATGAAGCCAATATTGATTGCAAAATTAGTTTTCAAAGCAAAAATATAATTTCTATGGTGATAGATTTTTATGTGTATACTGGTGGTGCTCATGGGTATGGAGGTACTACGTATATAAATATGAGCACAAAAACCGGCAAGCGATTTTTGAACAAGGCATTATTTACAGATCATAATGGGTTCAAAAATTATGCTGAAAAAATATTTCGATCCAAAAATGGGATTCTTCAAAACGAATCCATTAATAGTACAGGTTTCTTTTTTGAAAATGATATTTTTAGCCTGCCAGAAAATATTGGGTTTACAGATACCGATGTTGTTTTACATTATAATCCATACGAGATTAGCTCTTATGCAGATGGCCCGATAGAATTAAAGCTTAATAAAGAAGAGGTTGCTTCATTTTTTGCTATCGAAATCTTCTAATACAAAAACCCTCTTCTTTATTTAAACAATGACTTTGTGATTCTCGCTTTTTTAAAAGGTTAAATAGATTTTTTAAGTGCAAGGATATATCCCAGATGAATTCCCTCATGAAAATTATTGAAGTTTATCGCATCCTGAACCGATTTTAAAACAAAACCTGTACTGGTTTCATAATCATCAAAGTTCTTAAAAATTCCATTTTGTAAATCCTTTTCTGTTTTATCTAATGTTGTGAATAGAAGTTTCTTTATTTCTGAGACCTCTTCTGCTGTAGCTGGTCTTTCGGTTTTTGTGCCTTTTTTATATAGATCTACTATTTTATCATCAATCATCATTGGTAACCCGCTTAGCTTATATATCAATAATTGCTGGGTTACCATAACATGGGCAACGTTCCAGATTAGATTGTTCTTAAATCCTTCGGGGACTTTGTTTAGTTGTTCTAAAGAGTAATTATCCAGTATTTTTTCTAGTGCTCTTCGATTAACACGGGTAATTGTTATAGGGTCTTGCATAGTATATATCTGTTTATTTTTATTGTTTTTAAAGTTTTATGTTTTTACTGTGCTCTGCACGGGTGTATGATTCCATTTAACTTTTTAATGATTATATCATTTGACATATAGCCATGGTGTATTTCATAATTTTTAGCCAAAAATATGAGTTTTAATTATGAAATGAATTTCCTTTGTGAGGATTTTGACACTTAAAATAGTCTATTGTGAAAAAAATATACTACCTCTCTACTTGTGATACCTGCAACCGAATTATCAAAGAATTAAATATCCCGTCTGATTTTGTTTTACAGGATATTAAAACAGAGCCTGTTACTACAGAGCAAATACATGAAATGCAAAAATTAGCAGGAAGCTATGAAGCTTTGTTCAGCAAGCGTGCCAGATTATACAAAGAGCGTGATCTTAAAAACCAAAACTTAACAGAAGAGGATTATAAAAATTTGATTTTAGGGCATTATACATTTTTGAAGCGTCCAGTAATTATAACAGAGGATCAAATTTTTGTGGGAAATGCTAAACAAACAGTAGAAACTGCCAAATTAGCAATCTAATCCCCTACTATGAGCAGAAGAACTTTAGCACTCATTGCAGCTAGCTTTGTGGCTGTATTTTATGGTGCAAATTATACTATTGCTAAAGATGTAATGCCTCATTATATACAGCCTTTTGGTTTTATTGTTTTACGCGTATTTGGTGCATTTTTACTTTTTTGGGGCATTAGTTTTTTAGGTCCCAAAGAAAAAATAATTCGTAAAGACCTTGTTCGCATTGCTTTTGCTTCTTTATTTGGGGTTGGTATAAATATGCTTGCGTTTTTTGAGGGTTTAAATCTTACTACACCAATCAATGCTTCTGTTTTAATGGTTACCACACCAATACTGGTTTTAATTTTGGCTGCAATATTTTTAAAAGAAAAAATAAGGGTTTTAAAAATATCAGGGGTCTTAATAGGGCTTTCCGGAACATTGCTTATTATACTATACGGGGCGGGAAGTTCTGGCACTGCAACAAATCCAACATTAGGTAATTTTTTGGTTTTTATAAATGCCTCCTCTTATGCTTGTTATATAATAATTGTGAAAAAGATCACTCAAAAATACCACCCATTCACTTTTATGAAATGGATGTATGGTATAGGTTTTTTATTTGTATTGCCATTTGGTTTTTCTCAATTACTAGAGGTCGAACCTGGTTTGATACCGCCAGAGGGGTTTCTTAAAATTGGCTATGTAATTCTATTTGCTACTTTTGGAACCTATGTTCTCAATATTTTTGCTATTCGGGAACTTAAACCTACTACCGTTGCTGTTTTTATTTATCTACAGCCATTATTGGCTTCAGTATTTGCTATAAGTTTAGGAAAAGACAAACTTGATGTAATTAAAATCATCGCAACTTTACTAATCTTTGTTGGGGTTTATCTGGTTACAAAAAAACCAAAATCTTTAGTTTAAATCTACCGGGGCTTTTGCGAATTTTCTGGTATCTTCTTTAGTAAGAACTCTAAAATCCTTGGGATGTTCTACTTTATTTAAAAGCTGCTGCATCTCTTCTGGCAGAGAGATTAACTTACGGTTTTCCAGATCTATCCATGCCCCCATCATTTCGCATTGTGCAAAATTGCGTCCTTTATAATCGTAATATCTGTGCCTGAATTCAAAAAATTTCCCATCTTCACTTAACCCTGTAATTTCTAAAGAAACTTTAACTGGTCTGCCATAAAAAACTTCTTTAAAGTAATAAATATGTTCATAAAAAACCACAGGGCCTATATTAAATTTAGCTAACGACTGCTGATCAAATCCTTTTTCTATTAAAAAAGCCATTCTTGTATGGGCTGCAAATTCTATATAAGATTTATTTGCTAAATGTCGGTTAGCGTCAATATCGTTCCACCTGATTTCAAAGTCTTTTAGATACATTGTATTATTTTTTATGAAAAACAAAAATACAAAACATTTATTATGCGCGCATAACAGAAAATCATTAAGATGTAGTTAAAATTTTAAATCAAATAAAGGTTTGAAAAACTTAACAGGTATTCTTATTTTTAAGAAAAAACAGAAATATTAGAGTAATGTCTGTTTCAAAATTGAAAAAACTACTATAAACTACTATATTTATACCAATACCAATAATCACCTCAAAATACAAACCTCCTGTAATATTCAAAAACGGGCACGTATCTACTATCTATCCAAATATATTAAGAAAAGTAAAAGGGGTATCATAAAAAGAGAACGGGTAGAATTAGACGGTGGCGATTTCATTGATTTAGACTGGGGCTATGCCCCAATACAAAACTCAAAAAAAAATTGCGGTAATCCTTCATGGTTTAGAAGGAAATGGACAAAGGCAGTATATGCTTGGTATTGCCAAATATTTAAACCATAATGGTTGGGATACTGTATGAACCTTAGAAATTGCAGTGGCAAAATAAACAGACTGTATAAATCCTATAATGCAAAGGTTAGCGAAGATTTAGATCAAATCATTCGTCATATTCATACAAAATGTGCTTATTTAGATATATCTATATGTGGATTTATCTTAGGCGGAAACATCGTGCTTAAGTATCCGGGAAAGGATCGAGCCTTACCTGTAGAAATAAAAAGTGCTGTCTCCATTTCTGTTCCATGTGATCTTTATGATTCTTTATCAGGAATTAATACCCCAAAAAATTACATCTACCAACAACGATTTATTAAACATTTAAAGAAAAATTATATGATCGCCAAATTCATTTCCCTGATGTTTTAAGTAAATCAGATATTAGAAACTGTAAATCTATTCTAGATATCGATAATTTATAACCAGTCAAGCACATGGTTATAGAGATGCTCTGACTATTATTCAAAATGTAGTTCTAAACAATTCCTTAAAAACATACAAAAGCCTACCTTAATTTAAACGCTAAGAATGATTCTTTTTTAGGAGATCTTTGTTACCCTTTTGATGAGGCAAAGAACAATTCTAACTTATTTCTGGAAATCCCTGATGGAGGGCATATAGGTTTTTATCTACCTAATAAAATCTATTATAACGAAAAAAGAACCTTAGAATTTTTCGAGAAACCAAGTTAATATTAGGTAAATACCCCGAGGCAAGCCTCGGGGTATTTACCTAATAGAGAATAAAGAAGGGTTTTTCTTGCAACAAAGTTGCGTTTTTATTGTTTTAATGTTTTATACAGTAATTCTTTTCTCTTCATCGAAAAACTTTTTTTCATTGCGAATAATTTAATAAATTCGATTGTTTTATTTGAATTATTCAAATAAAACTAACTCAAACTAACTCAAACTCAATAAAAATGAAAAAAAGCTACAGAAGTCTTATTTCGTTAAAGGACTTTAATGGGCAAGTTTCGCCAAAATTAAATATAGGTATTGTTTCTGCAATGCTATTTTTATCTGGTGGGCTTTTCGCTCAGACTCCTTCGCAAAAGGCTAAGATCGTTCAACAAAGTAATTTGGTAAAATTAAATCAATTACAGATTGAATCAGCAAACAAAGCTGTATTACAAAAGAAAGAAGCCATAGCAGCTGCAAAAAAAAACGGATGGCAAGTTAAAATCGAAACACCAAATGGAGGTTTTGGAGAACTTCAAAAATTAGGACCAAATGGAGAACCTATTTACTATGTTACTTATAATGTAAGTGCTGCTAAATCAACTAGAGCAAATCACCTCAACTCAGGAGGTTCTCTAGGTTTAAATCTTGATGGTCAAAGCATGACTGCTCATGTATGGGATGGAGGACCTACAAGGCCCACTCATCAAGAGTTTGATGGACCGGGTGGAAACAACAGAGTTACTATTAGTGATGGTGTTACTACTCTTGTAAGAAATAGTAATCATGCGCAACATGTTACAGGAACTATAATGGCTTATGGAGCAAGTGCTAATGCAAAAGGTATGGCATCACACGCAAAAGCTAAAACATACGAATGGAACAATGACAAAGCAGAGGCAACTAGTGCTGCTGCAAATGGTATGTTATTATCTAATCATTCTTATGGTTATGGTGCCTCCCAAATACCAGATCAATGGTTTGGTGCTTATATTGATGAATCAAAAGATTGGGATCAGATTATGCATAATGCTCCTTTTTATCTAATGGTTGTTGCCGCAGGTAATGATGGAAACGATAATAGTTCTAATGGACAACCATTAAACGGGAACTCTTCTTATGACAAATTATCTGGACATAGCACCTCTAAAAACAACCTAGTAGTAGCTAATGCACAAGATGCTAATATTAGTGCTGATGGCAGCCTGATTAATGTTACTATAAATAGCGGAAGTAGTGAAGGACCTACAGATGACTTAAGAATCAAGCCAGATATTACAGGAAATGGAACACAGGTATATTCTAGTACAACTAATAGTGATAGTTCATACGACAGTTACACAGGAACCTCTATGGCATCTCCAAATGTGACAGGTACGCTTCTATTATTACAGCAACATTATAATAATATCAACTCCAACTATATGAAAGCTGCAACCTTAAAAGGGTTAGCACTTCATACTGCCGATGATATTGGTCCTTCTGGCCCCGATGCAGTGCATGGATGGGGGTTACTAAATGCTAAAGCTGCTGCTCAAGCAATTACTAATGCTGGAAGTACTTCTAAAATTGAAGAATTAACATTAGCCAACGGTCAATCATATACAATAACAGTAGAATCAGACGGAACCAATCCTCTATTAGCTTCTATTTCATGGACTGATTTACCTGGCACTCCTACTACAGCACTTAATTCTAGTACTGCCGTTTTGGTTAATGACTTAGATATTAGAGTTACAAAAGGTTCTACTACATATAATCCATATAAATTAACGAGTATTACTACAAATGCTACCGGAGATAATACAGTAGACCCTTTTGAAAGAGTAGATGTTGCCAATGCATCTGGCACATATACTATTACAGTAACAAATAAAGGTTCTTTGAGTGGTGGAAGCCAAAATTTTTCTCTTATAGTTACTGGAGTAACAGGAACAACTACTGCATGTACTGCTACTGTACCAACCGGAGTAACTACCTCTAATGCAGGAACTACTTCTGTTACTATTGGTTGGACAGCAGTTGCTTCTGCAACCTACGATGTAAGATATCGTCAAACAGGAACCACCTCATGGAGTACTTCTGCCGAAAGCGGAACTTCAAAAGTAATTTCTGGATTAACCCCTTCTACTTCTTATGAAGTGCAGGTAAGAAGTAAATGTGCAGATGGTACTACTTCTAACTATAGTGCATCTACCAATTTTACTACTACCGAGGACAATCCAAATCCGATAAGTTATTGTGCCTCTAACGGTAAAAGTGTCGCAGATGAATACATTAGTAGTGTAAAATTAGGAACTATCGATAACACTTCCTCTGCAGGAACAGGGGGATATAGTGATTTTACTTCAAAATCTACCAGTCTAGCAAAAGGAAACCCTAACACTATTACCATTACACCAACATGGACAGGAATAAAATATAATGAAGGATATTCTGTATGGATTGATTATAATCAAGATGGCGATTTTGCAGATAGTGGAGAACAAGTATGGACAAAAACAGCCTCTAAAACTACTCCTGTAAGTGGTAGTTTTACTGTGCCTGCAACTGCTAAAGAGGGAAATACAAGAATGCGGGTTTCTATGAAATACAATGCAATACCTTCCTCTTGTGAATCTTTCTCTTATGGAGAGGTAGAAGATTATACAGTAGTTATTACGAGTGATAGAGGTGGTACACTAACTACAAATAATATTGATGTAGCAGCTAATTATAGCGCAGCAGAACTTAGAAATACAGATCTTGTAATTTACCCAAGTCCTGCAAAAAGCTTTATCATGATCCAAATGAGTAGTTCTAACGCTGCGAGTTTTAGAATAGTTAACCAAATTGGTCAAATGGTAAAAAAAGGTATGGTTTCTGAAAAAAGAATAGAATTAAATGACCTTCCTTCGGGATTATACTTTGTTTCGGTTACTACCAAAAAAGAAACTATTACAAAAAGATTTATCAAAGAATAAATAACCAAGCATTAAGTATTTTTAATAAAACCCTCAAAACAGTTTGTTTTGAGGGTTTTTATAATTGCTATATTCTTCTAAAAAAACATACCTAATTTGAATATTCTTAAAAAAATGTTAACAAATAACATTGTTTATTAGATTATATTCATATATTCGTATTGTTAACAACAACTTCACACTTTACATCGCGCAAAATCATTTTAATACTTTGGCTTCTGTATTTTTTTAATATAGGTTTATTTTGTAATAAAAATATATCTAAGCAGAAAAATTTCTGCTTGCTTGCTGGTAATTATATAAAAAGGGAATAATTGAATTTTATCTGTTCTAAAACGGATTTGTTAATTCGCTTGTGTTGGGGGACACAAAAATATATAATTACTAAACCCTCTCGTTATATACCGACAAGAGGGTTTTTGCATTTTATTATTTTTTATAAAACAAAGTTAAAATGGTATTATTCATATCGTTAACTTAAAAATTTAAACTATTGATTTAGAGCTTATTAATGATGGAAGTAAAGGGGGTATTTTGCTTTTTCAGATATTTAATCCTCAAAAAGATGCAGCTTAACTTAATGACATTACCTGTATTATCCATATCGTTTTAGCTATGGTTTTATCATAGTATCCGTATAAGGTAGAAATCTATAAAATCAAGATCTTTAATTATACCTAACAAACCCTGAAATTATTACATAGTAAAAAAACAACTTTACATTTTTAGCATACTCTTATAGCTTATTTGGTATTGCATTTCAACAAGTCAATGTGATATCACAATATCTTTTTGACTTAATTTAACAACATTGTCTCGAAAACAAAATATGTTTTTCGGAATCATATCTTGTGAGCCTGGCTCTGAGGTTGTTAATTTTTTTATAAATCCTGTATGTCTGTTGTTTCTTACAATTTGTAACCAAAAAAACCATTGTAATGAAGAGGTATTACCGTAATTTTTTGAATAATTTTTGTGTTTAATTTTATATAAATTACTCTCAAAAAACGCTTCATAATAAAAATATGTCATTTCATAATGAAATTTCGACACTTTACGTAATCATTTAAAATTAACTATTTTAATGAAATATATTTATAGAACTATAACACAAACTCAACTTATTTTAAAAAAAACCTGATAAAATGCCATTTTTATAATGGCATCAGGGGTTTTTTTGATACTAATTTAAGGATACAAGTACGTTTTTAAATAAAGAGTTCAAAATTCAGCTGCTTTATTACTTATCCCGATTTATGAGTCAAATATCTACTATAACTTCCTAATGGTTCAAAAAAAATAACACACTTCAGTTATTTTTATATATTCTAAGTATCCATATCTGCCTTTAGTTTCATATCTATAATGCTGTTTAACACATAATCCTTGAAATTTTAAAAGCTAAAACTACAGCAACAATCTCATAGTCAGATCGAGAAGGTATGCTTACAAAAATTCTTGTTTTCTACATAAACCTCTTATTGACAGCCTATTATTGTACCCGTTTTCTTACACTCCCCAACTGGTCTTTGCTTTTTATTACTACGGTTTATGTTGTATACAGGGTATTTACTTACACTCATCGAAAACTTTTTCTCCATTAAAAATAATTCATCATTTTTGCACCAACTAACGCTATGTTCAATAATCAACTAACTCAACACAAATGAAAATAAATCACAAATCCTTCTTTTCAGAATAACAAATACTATTTCATATTTTAAAATCTATAGTCTAAAACAAACTATTTTAGCATCTACTATTATTTAAAATAACATCTGTAGCCAGGAACAAATTTATTGTTCTTAGCCAAAAAACCTTTACCCATTCCCCCTATAGTTTAAGGAAGTAGTGCTTGTAAAAGCTATTAATTCCTGATTGATCAAATACCTGAAAACTTAATCTTAATAACTATAAACACAAACAAAAAATGAAAAAACCACTTATTATTTTAATTGCACTAATTTGCTATATGGGGCATTCTCAATATAACTCGAGTGCCCCATGGATGGAAGGTTTGAGCCAAAACAAAAGCTCTTCAGGTACCGACATTCCTATAGAGTTTCAAAAAATAACCAATGCTTTTGATGCCTATTGGGAAAACAAAGATTATAAAAAAAAGGGTAGTGGATACAAACCTTTTATGAGATGGGAAGAATACTGGAAGAATTCTTTATTGCCCGATGGTACTATGTCAACCCCAAAAGACCTATGGAAAGCCTGGGAGGAAAAAAACAGTATGGTTTCCTCTTCTAAAAACGCGGCAGCAAGTTGGATTCCTATGGGTCCTTTTGATCATGAAGTAACAGGTTCCTGGTCTCCCGGGCAAGGACGTGTAAATTTTGCTATTGTAGATCCAAATAACTCAAATACATTTTATATTGGAGCCCCCGCAGGAGGAATATGGAAATCTACCGACAAAGGTGCCAACTGGACTTCTTTATCTGACAAACTCCCTCAAATAGGGGTTTCGGGTATCGCTATCGATCCTAATAACTCTAATACTATTTATATCTCAACAGGAGATGATGATGCTAGCGATTCTTATAGTATTGGAGTCCTTAAATCTACCGACGGAGGAAACACATGGGCAAAAACAGGTTTAGAATTTACAAATTCGCAAACCACCAGTAATGATATTTATATCGATCCTAATAACTCAAATACTTTGTGGATTGCTACAAGCGTAGGGGTATATAAAACTACTAATGCAGGAAATACATGGACCAGAACATTAACAGGAGATATAAAGGACATTAAACTTAAGCCGGGAAACTCTGGTGTTATTTATGCCGCTACAAAAGACTCTTTTTATAAATCTACAGATGGAGGAGCTAGCTTTACAAAAATCCAAAGTGGATTACCATCCAGTTCAGGAAGGTTTGTAATCGAAGTTACTCCTGCTAATCCTGACTATGTATATGTCTTAAGTGCCAAAGACAGAAATGCAAGCTATGCTTTTCAAGGTTTATATCGCTCTACCAATAGTGGAGACAGTTTTACTAAAACTTTAGAAACTACTAATATTTTTGAATCAGCTCAAGCTTGGTATGATTTGGGTTTAGCAGTTTCAGACACAAATGCTAATACCGTTTTTGTAGGATGTATTAATGTATGGAAATCTACAGATGGAGGAGACAACTTTTCTGTGATTAACGATTGGGCAAGACCTCAGCAAGCAACATACACACATGCTGATATACATTTTTTACGATATTATAACGGAAAACTGTTTTGTGGTAGTGATGGAGGAGTATATTTATCTGAAAATAACGGAGGAAGTTTTACAGATTTAACCAAAGGATTACAGATTGGTCAGTTCTATAGAATATCTGTTGCCCCAAACAGTAGCTCTAATAATATTGTAGGAGGATTACAAGATAACGGAGGATATGCACGTAACGGAAATACATGGAATAATTATTTTGGTGCAGATGGAATGGATTGTGCAGTAAGTGGTACAGATCCAAACACCTATTATGGATTTCTACAAGAAGGAGGTTCTCTTTATAAAACCACAGATAGAGGACAAACACAAACCACGATTGCCAGAGGACCTGAAAAGGGAAATTGGATTACACCTTTAGTCTCTGACAAAGATGGAAATATTTATGCCGGATATTCAAGCTTTTATAAATTGAATAACTCTTCTTTCAAAAAACAGGGTACCTTTAATTTTGGTGGTAATCTGGATCATATCGAAGTTGACCCATCTAATACAAACAATATCTATGCTTCCAGAAAAAAGGATTTATACAAAAGTACTGACAAAGGAGTAAACTGGACAAAAGTTCATACTTCTGCTACAGATATTACTTCTATAGAAGTACATAATGACAATAGCAATATTATTTATATATCTACCAGCGGATATTCTTCATCAGGGGTTTCTAATGGTGTTTTTAAATCCACAGATCAGGGATCTAATTTTTCTAATATTACCGGTAATCTGCCTAGTGAAGCTAAAAATGTGGTACGCCACCAAAAAGGTACCGAAACTATTTATGTAGGTACTTATTTGGGGGTATACTATAAGCAAGGAAATAGTGATTGGGAGAATTACTCTCAAAACTTACCTAATGTTTCTGTTCGGGACTTAGAAGTTAACTATAAAGATCAAGTATTATTAGCAGCCACTTTTGGAAGAGGTGTCTGGAAAGTACCTCTTGCAGGATCATCCACTACAGATACACAAGCTCCTTCTGCTCCTGCAAGTCTAACAGCATCTAATGTAACGAAAACTACGGTTGATTTATCCTGGGCTGCCTCTACAGATAATGTTGGAGTAACAGGATATGATGTATATCAGGATAATGCTGTTATTGGTACAATAACCACTACAACATATCAAGTTACAGGTTTAACAGCCAATACAGCATATTCTTTTAAAATTAAAGCCAAAGATGCAGCAGGAAACATATCCGATTTTAGCAATACTGCAACAGTTACTACGAGTAGCGATACTAATCCAACAAACTACTGTGCCTCTAATGGTAAAAGTACCACAGATGAATACATAAGTAATGTAAAAATAGGAACTATTAATAAAACATCTGCTGCAGGAACCGGAGGATACAGTGATTTTACTGCAGAATCTACCGGATTGTCCAAAGAAAGTTCTACTTCTATTACTATTACTCCTACATGGACCGGAACCAAATATAATGAAGGATATAGTGTATGGATTGATTATAACCAGGATGGTGATTTTGATGATGCCGGAGAACAGGTTTGGACAAAAGCTGCTTCGACAACAACTCCTGTAAGCGGTAACTTTACTGTACCTGCAACTGCAAAAGATGGAAGTACAAGAATACGGGTTTCTATGAAATATAATGCAATACCTACTGCTTGTGAATCTTTTAGTTATGGTGAAGTAGAAGATTACACTGTTGTTATTGGTGGATCTGGTAGTGGTGATGGAGATACTCAAGTACCTTCTGCACCTTCTGCATTAAAAGCTTCTAATATAACTGAAACTTCTGTAACACTATCCTGGGAGGCTTCTACAGATGATACCGGAGTAACGGGCTATGATGTTTATCAAGGAAACACAATCAAAACTTCTGTTTCCGGCACCACTGCCAATATTACCGGATTAACAGCTAATACTACATATCCATTTAGTGTTAAAGCTAAAGATGCGGCAGGAAATGCATCTGCGTCTAGTACTGTTCTGGAGGTAACTACAATTAATAATTCGGATCCTTGCGCAGGAGTTGCTCCATACAGTTCTGCTATAAATTATCAACCGGGAGACAAAGTAACTTACCTGGGTAATCTTTATGAGAAAACAGCTACTGGATGGACGCATCTGGGATCTTGTGGTACATCTGCAAGAAATACTACTTCTATTCCTGATAACAGTAATGCCTTGGAGTTTTATCCTAATCCTGTAACCGAAGGATATATAACGGTAACCGTAAATAATGATTTATGGAAATCAGGGACTATATTAGTTATAGATGTAAAAGGGAATATTGTACAAGAAATTAAACTTAAAAATCAAGAGACCAGAATAAACACCTCAAAATTTGCCAGTGGAAACTATTTTGTAACTCTTTTTAATGGCGCTAAAAGCTATAGTAAGCAAATGATTATAAAATAATCAATAAAACAAGTTCCTAACAAAAAATGGCGCAGACAACATATAAAAAATGTTGCTGCGCTATTTTTGTTATACCACTTAAAATCTGAATTTACCTTAATAGAATATTCTTAAAAAGATAGCTTCTTTTAATTATAAACTATATTCTACACCAAAAACATGTATATTTTCTGTCTCAAACAATTTTTAGGACATATTTTATATACCCCTCTTATCCTATTTCATTCATTTTCAATATTTTTATGGTAACTAACGTAAACTCACTTAAAAATGAAAGAAATTAATCTCCATACCTTTTCTGTAATGGTATACAAGTTTGGAAACTCTGAAAAAACACATTTTAAATAGTTTTAAAACAAAAACTATTTACTAATGTAGAAAAATAATTTTCTATACCCTTAAATTCTCAATCAGGAGGAGTAACCTTTTGTACACACTAAATAAATTTTTATTAAATCCATACTTAAGAAATCTTTCTTCTTTATTCTATAGATGATTACAAGGGTTTGTATTGTTTATACAGACCTGTTTTTCTATATCTCTATGGGATACAGAAAAGAATAAAAAATTAACTCTTAAAACACACAAACAATGAAAACAAACATTAATTTTTTAAAATCCTATATCCCATGGATATTCACTTTGTTTTTTATATGCATTATTTTTAAAACACAAGCACAAGAAAAATACTATCGGATAGTTTTTGAAACCAATAAAGAACAGCTAGAGTCTTTACAAAAAAAGGGATTAGACGTAGATCATTTTCATTTTGAAAAAGGAAAAGCTACTGCAGAAATCTCTCATAGCGACCTTAAATTACTTAAAGAAAACAAGGTAAAGCATAAAATATTAATTCGTAATCTATCTAAACGAATCCCTAGAATAAATAAGAGAACTGATAAAAGTAATGCCCGAAAAGCAGCCAAATCCAATGCTCAAAAAGTACCTTCTCCAACAAATTTTTCTTTAGGTAGTATGGGGGGATTTCATAAGCATGACGAAGCTATTGCTGCCTTAGATAAAATGAGGCAATTATACCCTCAGCTTATCACTGTTAAATCCTCTGTAGGGACAACTGTACAGGGAAAACCCATTTATATGGTAAAAATAAGTGATAATGCCGATACCGATGAGAATGAAGATGAAATGCTTTTTACCTCTATACATCATGCAAGAGAACCTATTGGTCTCTCTCAAAATCTTTTCTTCATGTGGTATCTTTTAGAAAATTATAACTCGGATCCGGAAATTAAAACACTCGTAGACAATACCGAATTATATTTTATACCTATTATCAATCCCGATGGATACATCTACAACCAACAAACCAATCCTAATGGAGGAGGGTACTGGAGAAAAAACCGACGCAATAACGGAGGTAGTTATGGTGTGGATCTAAATCGTAATTATGGATACCAGTGGGCAGCTCCGGGAGGCTCCTCCTCCGATCCTAATCAAGATTCTTACCACGGTCCTTCTAAATTTTCAGAGCCCGAAACACAAGCTATCAGAGATTTTACAAATCAACATAATTTTGTAGCTGCACTTAACTATCATTCTTTTAGTAATCTTTTAATTCATCCATGGGGATATAAAGCAAATACATTTACCCCGGATCAAAGCACATTTGTAAAAATGTGTACTTATATGACCGAAGAAAACTCCTATACCTATGGTACTCCAAATCAAACTGTAAATTACACCGCAGGAGGAAGCTCTGATGACTGGATGTATGGAGAACAAAGTTCTAAGCCTAAAGTATTTGCTATGACTCCAGAGGTAGGCTCATCTAACGATGGTTTTTGGCCGGCTTCCAGCAGGATTATTCCTTTATGTAATGAGGTTTTTCCTTTTAATCTGAAAATAATGCGAATGGCTGCTAAATATGCCAAAGTAACCCCTTCTAACATAAATCAAACTGTTACTACAACAACCGGATCGGTAGAATATTCTATAAAACGTTTTAGCCTTAAGCAAGCAACCTGGACTGTTAGTTTATCTTCTAACTCTACACATATAGCCTCTTTGGGACAACCAAAACAATATAATAATATAGCCTTTTTAGGTACAGAAAATGGCAGCATCAATTTTGAATTAAAAACAACTACTCCATCAGGCACACAAATCCCTGTTACTGTTACTATAAATAATGGCTCTTGGGAGTATACTACCAATGTTACTGTTACTTACAATGGTGGATCCGCAAACTGTACTGCAACCGTACCGGGATCTGTTACTTCCTCAAACATAACTGCCACTACTGCTTCTGTTAATTGGGATGCTGTACCTAATGCAACTTATGATGTAAGATACCGCCAAACAGGAACTACTTCCTGGATTACTTCTGCAGAAAACGGAACTTCTAAAATTATTTCCGGATTAACGGCTTCTACAAATTATGAAGTACAAGTAAGAAGTAAATGTACTGATGGTAGTGTATCTAATTATAGTGCCTCTACTACTTTTACTACTACTAATGGCGACCCTAATCCAACAACCTATTGCGCATCTAATGGCAAAAGTACCGCAGACGAATATATAAGTAATGTAAAATTAGGGACTATTAATAAAACGTCTGCCGCAGCAACCGAAGGATACAGTGATTTTACTGCAGAATCTACGGGATTATCTAAAGGAAGTAACAACACTATAACAATCACCCCAACTTGGTCGGGAGCTGTTTATAATGAAGGGTATAGTGTATGGATAGATTATAACCAGGATGGAGATTTTACGGATGCCGGAGAACAGGTATGGACAAAAGCTGCCTCCAAAACAACTCCGGTAAGTGGTAGCTTTACTGTTCCTGCAACTGCCAAGGACGGAAACACAAGAATGCGGGTTTCTATGAAATACAATGCAATACCTTCCTCTTGTGAATCCTTTAGTTATGGTGAGGTCGAAGATTATACTGTAGCTATTAACAGTATAGGTGGTGGTAGTGATACCCAAGCACCTTCTGCTCCTACTGGATTAACAGCTTCTAATGTAGCGCAAACTACTATAACCTTGTCCTGGAGTGCTGCTACAGATAATATCGGGGTAACCGAATATGATGTTTATCAAGGAAACATAATCAAAACTTCTGTTTCTGGCACCACTGCCAATATTACGGGATTAACAGCCAATACCACATATTCCTTTAGTGTTAAAGCTAAAGATGCAGCAGGAAACGTATCTGTTCCTAGTACTGTTCTGGAGGTAACTACAGTTAATAGTTCGGATCCTTGTACAGGAGTTGCCCCATACAATTCTTCTATAGATTACCAGCCGGGAAATAAAGTAACTTATCTGGGCAATCTTTATGAAAAAACTGCTACGGGATGGACAAACTTAGGACCTTGTGGGGCATCTGCAAGAAGCACTTCTTCAACATTAGCAAAAAATGCCCTGGAGTTTTACCCTAATCCAGTGGCGGGAGATTTTATTACTGTAACTGTGCATAATGATTTATGGAAATCGGGTACTATATTGATTATAGATGTAAAAGGAAATATAGTGCAAGAGATTAAACTTAAAAATCAAGAGACCAGAATAAACACCTCAAAATTTGCTAGTGGAAACTATTTTGTAACTCTTTTTAATGGTGCCAAAAGTTACAGTAAGCAAATGATTGTAAAATAATAAACAAAACAAATTTGTAGTAAAAAATGGCGCAGCCAACATATAAAAATGTTGCTGCGCTTTTTTTAGCTGCTTTATGCAATCAATAACCTTGTAGTCCGCTTACAAGGCATGCTTCTGAAAAATATATTTTGTTTTTGAAATAGCGTCGTTTATATTAAAAACTCTCAAATAGGGTTAATACTTTTATAAAAAGATTTGTAAATTCTAACAGAATCTGTATCTTTATGTACTTCGTAGATGCATTGTTATCCCACTTCATATTTTGAAACTATTCCTATAAAAGAATAGGTTCTTTTTAAATACTTTATGTTTTAATTTAATATTCACACTACAAAAAAACCAAAAAAATGATTGCACCTTCCATAGAAAAACTACTAACAGTAATGGATCAAAAAGGATACAGGGTTTATAATACTCCTACTATAGATTGGAATCTTAATATCGTAGGGATCCGAAACAAAAGCCTTGTTCCTGATAAGTTTGATGATACTCTGGTAGTTTTTCATAATTTTTTAAACCACTGGCACGTTTCGTACTACCCAATAACTACAGATCCAAGTATTTATTATTTAAAAAAGCCTTTGCACCCAAAAGGAACAGCTATTTTGCTGGAGGGACAATATAAAGGGGTTTATGAAATCGACAAACACAACAACAAATATTATGCGTTATGCCAAAGATTGGGTGATGTTTCGGTATATAGGGATAACGATAAAAACGGGACATTAGAACTAAATCCTGCAACTATTCAAACCGGTAAATTTGGTATCAATATACATAAAGGTCCAAAAAACGGAAACTGGGGGATAGACAACAACCCTGCATATTCTGCAGGTTGTCAGGTTTTTGCAGATTCAAGACATTTTAAAGAGTTTATGGATAAATGTTATAATGGACAAAAAGCTTTTGGAAATAAATTTACATATACCCTTCTTAATCAAAAGGATCTGGAATAATAAAACTTATTACCCTTTTGTTTTTTGGTTCTAAACTGTAAGCCTTAGTACAAGTTGCAATAAATAGTATGGAGCAAGAAAAGACTAGCTTCTTTTCTTGCTCCATACTATTAAAAAATCGTTTCTATAATTTTTTATACAGAAACAACTTCTTCTTCTTGCAATAATTCTTCCTGTCTCAATCTAAGAAAAATCTGTGCAACAGCTACGGTATCTTTTTCACAATAGATAATAATACGATCTATATCTTGTTCTTCATAAAAAACTTGCCGTACCTGGCTTCCGTCAATATCATCCTTTGGAGAAGGAATACCTAATATGTTTGTTAGTAGTTTTAAAGAGGTATAATGTTTATAATCCCCAAATTTCCATAAATCAAGAGTATCCAAATGTGGCACTTCCCATGGTTTTTTGCCAAAAAGGTTTAATTTATGAGGTAGAGTTATATTATGAATTATCATTCTGCGGGCTATGTATGGAAAATCAAACTCTTTACCATTATGTGCACAAAGTAAATGATGTGGTGTGTTAAAATGAGTTTCAAGTACATTTTTAAAATCTATAAGGAGCTGTTTCTCTTCGCCGTAAAAAGATGTGGTTCTAAAGGATCGGGATTCTCCTTTAAAATTAAAATAGCCAACCGATATACATATTATTTTTCCAAATTCTGCCCATATCCCTGCACGTTCATAAAACTCTTCGGGAGAAAACTCTTCTTTGCGTTGGTATTTTGTTTTATCTGCCCATAGATATTTCATTTCTTCACTAAGATCCTTAAACTCTTCATGTTCAGGAACTGTTTCGATATCCAGAAATAAAATATGTTCTAAATTTAATTTATGAAGCATTTTTGAGCATTTTATAAGCTTCTTCTATATACACAAAAAAGTCTTCGGTAAAGGACTCTCCTGGCACAAATTGTCCTCGTTGATGCCCTAATCTTATAATCATGATATTATCTTCAGGAATACAAATCACATATTGCCCTAAAATCCCCCGCATGGCAAATATTTTTTTATCTAAATGATTGGATAGCCAAAATCCATATCCATACATCTGTCCGTCTTTAAATCTTGGAGTGGTAGCCAACTCTACAAATTCTGCTGGCAATAACTCTTCTCCTTCAAACATTCCTTTATTTTTAAACAGCATCCCAAAACGGGCAAAATCTCTTGCGTTACTAGCTATACAACAGTATGCTTTTTCCATTCCGCTTTCTTGACTATCCAGTTGCCAAATTGCTTCGCTTTGCATCCCCATAGGTTTCCAAAAGCTCTGGCTTAGATAAGAGGATAATTGTTGTTTTGTTGCTTTTTCTATAACCATTCCCAACAACTGGGTATTTCCGCTCAAATACTTATATTCTTTTCCCGGGATTTCTACTACTTTAAGTCCGCGTATAACATCTCTGATATTTGGATCATAATATGCTCTTGCTGTAACAGAAAAAGGGCTTGTATAACTCTCTTCCCAATTAAGTCCGGAGGACATAGAGGACAAATCTCCTACAGTCATCTTTGCTGCAAGTCCTTTTGAAAATTCCGGAAAGAAATCCCCTACCGGTTGTTCCAGGCTCTTAATATGCCCATCCATAATTGCTTTTCCCAGCATAGCGGTAACTATGCTTTTTGCCATAGAAAAAGAGTTGGTTTTTGAGCCTTCATTATATCCATCTGCATAGTTTTCATACCAGATACTATCGTTTTTTACAATCATAAAAGCTACTGTACCCAACTTTTCATTAATTGTGTTAAGCCTATCTGTAGATTGTACTTTATTATACTCGGGGTGTATTGCCCATGCAATTGTAGCATTGCCATTTTTTATGCTTCGGTTATCAAAATAAGAGTGATCATCGATATATGCAGTGGTATGACCTGTCATGTAAACTACTCTGACCCCTTTTAGGATATATTCATAATCAAAAATATACAGTAATAGTATACAAAGCAGAATAAGACTAAACAATGCTTTTAAAAAAAATTTGAGTAAGCGTTTTATCATTTTGTAAGAAAGATTGATTTGTTATTATTGCAGTAAAGACAAATTTCTGACTTAGCTAATGTATGAAAATTAATTGCAGTTAAATAAAGCTAAGAAAATTTGTTTTACAGATTTTTGAAATGGTATTATATATTTAAAAGCTACCTAAAAAAATAGAGTGCCTGCAAAAACCAGGCACTCTAAGGGGAAAATAATTATTGATAAAATCAATTACATTAAGACAATTATATTCACTTTACTTAATTAAATAGTTGCGTTATAAATATTGAGTTTGTGGCTTACCCAACAAATAGTAATTCTTTACTATTTACATAAAGAATTATTAAATTCGCTATACATAGTTCTAACTGCTGTTCTGTCGTTTGTGGTTAGTCGGGTTAACCCAACAATATCTCTTGTATCTATTCTCATTATAGATCGTGGATCGTCTGTAACAGTTGTTGCTATTTGTGTCCCGAAAGAGGCTTGTTCTATATGCAGAAGACCTATATTATGACCTATCTCATGTGTAATTACATTTACCCATTGTGCTTGTGTTAACACACCTCCATTATTAATGACAGAAGCAGATGCATCTAAATTAATATCTATAGTAGCTCCAGGTTTACCACTACTTGGAAATGACCCTTGTCCATAAGTATTAGTAGCAAGTCTTCCTCCATCCAAACGAATAGTAATATCCTGTCCACTGGTTACAGTTCTAATATTAAGAATACTACTGTTTATCGAATTCCATCTTAAGATAGCTGCATTTAAAGCTTTTCCTGCTGCATTATCTCCTAAATCATTTTTAATTTTTACATCTCTAGAATTTTGGCAGCTCATTAAAGAAAGAAAAGCTTGCTTATTAAAATTTGTTTCTTCCAGATTGCTATAAGGAATAAAAATATCTCTTTCTACCACAACACCACCCTTGGTAGAGGTTACAGGAATATCAGATACATTAAACCCTATGGTCTTAAGTTTATTTAGGATTTCTTCAGATACCTCTTGTGGTTGTACCTCTTGAATTTCCTCGATGCTATTTTCAACATCATCATTACATTGTACTGCAAGAAAAGCTACTGCTATACATACAGAGATTTTAAAAAATTTCATATTTAGTAATATTTAAGTTATACCCCAAAATTAGAATAAAACCTACTTTGGGTTATCTATCAATACAAGTTTGAAGGGTATGAATGTATGTTTGGTTACTTTTAATGTAAGAAGCATTTTAAGAACCCAAAAAGAAACTTATCCTATTTTAACTTTGAAAAAGAAATAATTTATTAGTGCTATTTCAAAGTTAAAATGGGATTATTGAGGGTCTATTAAAAATTATATTACATTTAATTTATTATATAATACTTTTTTAGAATCTTTGGCTATTGGTAAAGATTTATTATTACACATTACTACATAATCACCTTGATCTTTCACCACCGTGTTTACATGGTCTAAATTAATCAAGTAAGATCTGTGTATTCTAAAAAAACCAAAAGGCTGTAGTTTAGACTCAATGTATTTTAAGTTTTTAGAAATAATAATTTCTTTTTGGTTTTTTCTAAAAAAAGTAGTGTAATTACCATTGCTCATACAGTATAAAACTGAGGGTATTTTTATAACATGTGTACCTTTGGAGTCTGTTATAGAAATTTTTGGGACTTCATAAATCTTGGCAAACAACTCTTGAAAATTGTTTAATGAATTTTCTTTATTTTGATTTTCTTCGAATTCTAATAGTAAAACTGCTTTATTAACAACCTCGACCAGCATTTCTGGTTTAATGGGTTTTAGCAAATATCCCAAAGCATTATATTTATATCCTTCTATTGCATACTCATTATATGCTGAAATGAATACTATTTCAAAAGTGATTTCATCTAATTCTTTTAAAATATCAAAAATGCATTGTGCACCTAATTGTACATCCAGAAATACTAAGTCCGGATTTGCCTTGGGCAACATCTCCAATACAGAAGTCTTATCTTCTGCTTCTCCTATAATTTCTACTTCGGGGCAATAGGTTTTTAAAAGTAATCTTATATTTTCTCTATCTTTTTTCTCATCATCGATCAGGAAACATTTTAGGGTAGGTTTCATTATTTTTAATATATTTAACTGTTGGTAAATTAATTATTACCTCAGTCCCATTTGATATCCCTTGCTTACAAAAAAGATCGTTTATAATAATACTTGAGCATCTGGTTGTAACTTGGTTAAGAATTTCGATACGTTCTTTTGTGTTTTTTGTTGCAATATTTAAGCTAAGTATATTTTTATTTTCTTTTTTAAGAAGCTGTGAAGCTTCCCTTCCTATTCCATTATCTACAATAGTACACACAATAGATTCTTTATCTTTATGTATAATTATTTTCAATTCTCCTTTTATCGACCCACCAGAAAACCCATGAATAATTGCATTTTCTATAAAGGGTTGTATAATCATAGCTGGTATTTTTGGGTTATCTTCTAATAATTCAGGATCTATATCATATATTACTTCAAAATTTTCTTCAAACCTGCCTCTTTGTAAATTTATGTAGGATTTTATAATATCCAGTTCTACACTAAGGCTTATATATACACTATCAGAGCTATTTAATATATTTCTTATCAAGCTGGAAAGTTCTGTCATATATTCATTTGCTTTCTTACTGTCATTTTTAAGTATAAAATTTTGCAGTGCACTAAATGTATTAAACAAAAAGTGTGGATTCATAGAAGAGCGTAAGGAGGTTAGACGTAAAAACATCAGTTTTTGATTAATCTTATAGTTTTTTATTTCACTTTTATAGCTTCTGTAGATTAAAGCAATTAATGCTACAAAGAGTATTCCTACCAATAAAAAGCTAAAAAACCTTATTGTATATACTTCTTTTTTGATTTTAAGGTTTTTTTGTTCCAGTCCAGATATTATAACTTCTTTAGACTGTAAGGTGTTTTTTGCTAGTTCCTTGTTAACCCTAACTGCTAATTGTTCTGGTTCTAAATGTTTTATCTCTCTAAGAATCTTAATACTTTTTTTAAGGTCTCCTAATTTTTCGTATGTTTTTGATAAATCTTCTTTTGTTAAAATTAAGTCGGGGATATCTTTTTTATCTTCAAAGTATTTATGGGCTATCAAAAAAAACTCTAAAGCCTTATTATATTGTTCTAAATCATATTGAATAGATCCTAACGTATGCATTAAAGCCGGATAAAAATCATCTTCGGGGAGATAGGATAAAATCTCTAAATTTATATGATCCCTAATTACCTTTAATGCTTTTTCTGGTTTTTTTTTAAGGTAATAAGACCATGCAATATTATTATATGCCATATTGCAGTTCCTATTGGTTGATTTTTTGCTACAATTAACAGCCGAAATTTTTGAATAGTAAAGTATAGAGTCTGGCTCACTATTAGGAAAAGAAGCAGAAATATTTAGATAGGTTAATATCTTTTTATTATCCGAATCTTGTTTTGTTATATATTTTAGAGCGTTTTTAGAATCACTTTTACTTTGTTCTAAATCCCCAATGGTTAAAAACATCGAGCCTCTGTTTATAAAAGTTTGCCAATATAAATCCGGATAATCATAATCATCCAGATATAATAATGCCCTATTATAATGGGATAATGATTTTACATACTCTCCCAACCTACTATAACCTGAACCTAAATTTATCTCTATTTGAATAAGATGTCTTTTATCTTCTAATTGTTTGCTATATATACTTAACTCATTAAGTATTTGTATTGATTTTATATAGTCTTTGGTAATATTTCTGTAAAACTTTTCTATTTTAAAACCAATAGATATAACTTGTTCCCAGTTTTTACTTTTTTTGGTTAGTAAATATGCCTCATTATATACTAATCCTGCTTTATTATATACTTTTGCACTAGATAAACTATCTGCTTTTATCAATAAAGAGTCTATTAGCTTGGTATCATAATTGATTGGTTGCTTTAATTCTCTACTCGAAGATTCTTGTCCGTATAGTTCTAAAGAAATTAGAATAAGTATACTGCTAATAGTATAGAATAAAGTTTTCATAAGCGGCAGGTTATTTTTTGTGTATTCAAAAGTTTAAAACAAGGATTGCTGTTTTACCGGGCTTTCATGATCGAGCAACCATTTTTTTCGCCACAATCCCCCTGCATAACCGGTTAAAGAGCCATCACTACCAATAACACGATGGCAAGGCACTATAATCCACAATGGGTTTTTACCATTGGCACTTGCCGCTGCTCGTATACATTTTGGATCTCCTAATCGTTTTGCCATATCCAAATACGTAGTTGTTTTACCAAAGGGAATATGAAGTAATTCCTGCCATACTTTTTTTTGAAAATCTGTTCCGGAAGGATTTAAAAGAAGATCAAAATTAGTACGATTGCCTTCAAAATACTCTTGTAGTTGTGTAACCGCATCTTGTAAAAAAGAAGGAATTTTGGCAGAAGATATATTGCCAGAAGTTTTTGTTACAGAAACACCCGAAATACCATTTTTATCCCCACTTATAGTAGCGATCCCCAATGGTGTTTCTATGTATACCGAATCAATCATTCTTTTTTATCCTCTACAATACCTAAGCGTTTAGCCCGATGTTCCCAATTTTTGCGTGCAAGATCCTGCATATTGGCATCGGTATCACTTTCATCTACTATTTCAAGTCCTAATAAAGTTTCTATCACATCTTCCATAGTAACCAAACCACTTACAGAACCATACTCATCTACTACTACAGATAAATGATTTTTGTTTGCTATTAACTCGTTAAATAGCTGTGGAATAGGAAGATTTCTATTGGTAAACAGGATAGGTCTTTTAATATCTGCCAATTTTTTCTCTCCATTTTGATTTGCCATTTCTTTAAAGACCTCATCTTTTAAGACTAATCCTGTAATATTATCTGTTTTATCTTTATAGACTGGTATTCTGGAAAATCTAAGGTTCTGATTTTCCTTAAAAAAATCGGAAATACTCATGTTTTCGGATGCCATTTTCATGACTGTTCGAGGGGTCATTACATCTTTAATAAAGATCTTCTTAAAAGCAAGTAAGTTTTTAATCACTTTGGATTCTGACTCTTCAAAAACACCTTCTTCGTGGGCAATATCTGTCATTACTGTAAAATCTTCTCTACTCAATACAGATCCGTGATGTCCTTTGCCCCCAATAAGCTTGGTAGTAAGTCTTAACACCCATAATATTCCTGTATATTTTAAAGGAGCTATTAAAACTAACAATGCTTTTGAGGTAAAGTTTGCTAATTGTTTCCAAAATGTTGCGCCTATAGTTTTGGGGATAATTTCAGAAACTACCAAAATCAACAACGTCATAATGGTCGAAACTATACCGACCATATTAATCCCAAGTATTTCAAACTTATAAGGTAATGATTCTGCCTGTACCCCAACCAAAATTGCTCCTACGGTATGGGCAATCGTGTTTAAGGTTAAAATTGCTATAAGGGGTTGGTCTACATCTTTTTTTAAATCCTCAAGTATAGTGGCATAAGGTTTCCCTTCTTTTTTTTTAACGTTAATAAATGTGGGGGTAACGCTTAGCAATACCGCCTCTAGTATAGAACATAAAAACGAAAAAAAAATAGAAAGAATTACGTAGATAATAAGTAGGGTCATTGTGGTTTTGTTAAAAATGCTAAATTAATTAATTCCTTTTTTCTCTCCGGCATTTAATTCATATAATAATATTATTCAAAAATCATAAAGTATTAAAAAAAAGAATCCAATATAAAACAAAATTAAAGGGCTAATATTCAATATCATCCTACTGTAATTTGAATTATTATATTTCAAAAATCCCTGAATTAGAATCTTAATAGCAAAGATCCAACTTAGGTAATAAATTATTTTCCAATCAAAATCAAAATCTTTTAAAAAAAACTTTTTAGCAAAGAAGATGATACTTAAACTTAGGGTAATTGGTATTGAGGTATGAGATATAATTGCTTGTATATTAGCATAACTTCCATTTCCGTTTAACCATGTATTTATTTTATGTAATCCTAAACTCTTTAACACACCAAAAAATATAAAAAGAGAAACAACAAATACCATATCAAAAAAAGGATTGATTAAGGTGGTTTTTGTATCTACATTCAAAAAAAAAGTCACCATTCCATAATAAAACAAAAGAAATATGCTTTTTATATTAAGAGTTATCGCATCCTGATTTTCTAAATACGTTAAGGTATGTCTTGTTTTAAATAATATTAAAAAAACAGATTTCATTATTTTCTACCACCCTATATATTGTGGTGGTTTTATATCGTTTAGATTAAGATACACAATTAATTGTCCTCTATGATGTGTTACATGATCCTGTAATAGATTAAGAATTTGAAGTTTTGATTTTCGACCTGCAAAAAAGTCTACTTCTGTCTGCAATGCTTCTTCTTTTGTGTTTTCTATTTGAGTATATACTTTATCAAATGCATTGGCTAACAATGCTATAATTTCTGCTTTCTTTTCAGGAAGGTTTTCTTTAAGCTTCTCTTTATCCAATTGTTCTGACGAAAAATAGGTCGTTCCTAACCAAGTCATATTTGCCCGAATATGAAGCAATTGGTCTTTAAATCTCATCTCTCTATCTGTAGGTTGAAACCCAAATTTATCTTCTGGCATCTGTTCTGCTATTTCTAAAAGGTATTCTTTAGAGTTTTTCCACTTTTCCAAAAAAGCTGTTTTTGGAGAGAACTGTTGGGATATCACAGAACCGGATAGCAAAAAGAATATCAAAAACTTGTATATCATTGTGTTTTGTTTTTATTTACATTGATCATATAGGTCTCCACAGCCTTTAGTTCCTCTGGCGTAAATTTTTTAATAATAGCAAAATTTGTTTTCATAACTGCATACGTTCCGGGATCTACAATAGGTTCTGCTTCCTGCTTTAAAAAAGCAATAAGGTCTCCATTTTGCTCTGTATATACTTTTATGATTTCATGTATAGAGGGACCAATAGATTTTTTATCGGTTTTATGGCACGTATAGCATTTACCTTTGCCATTAAATATGTTTTTGCCTAAATCATAGGCAGAAATTTCTTGGTTTTTTGCGCTTGTGGCAATCTTTTCTTTTTCTTTTTTTTCAGATTGACAACTTGCAGAAAAAAGTATAATCCCAAAAAGGAATGCTATTGTTTTTTGCATATAGGTGTTTAATATTTATGTATATTTTTCTTTAATTTTTTCGATATCTTTTTTAAATCTTTCCAATAAATCGTATGAAAAATTAGCAATCACTTTTTGTTCTTCCCCATCCTTTGCTTTGCCGGCATTTGCAACTTTTTTGAGAGCATATAACATAAATTCATACTCTTGGTCGGGTCCATGACCTGAAAATACTTCTATAACTTTTTTATATAATGTTTCTGCATCATTTTTATGTTCATTTTCATAAATCAATGACCTCGGAGCAAGCTCACGAGGTATGCTTGCGAAAATATATTTTGTTTTCGAGGCAAGCTTCGGAGAATTAAACTCCACAATGTGGATTAAAAGACCAGGTAATCTCTTTCCCTTTTGGGTGTGCTTTTAAAATTTCTTCGAGTATTTGTACTTCTTTTTGTTGTATAACTCCGTCTCTTATTGCTACTACATAAAGCAGCTCTCCAAATGTTTGATATAACCTATCCTTGTTTACCATAACTTATACAGTTTTTATGTTTTATCCCAGACAAATTTTCTTATAACATACAGATGTCAAGTTTAGCTCTAACAGTATTCACAATTTGAATCTACCCCAAAAGTTTTACTACATCTTTTGCAAAATAGCTTGCTATAATTTGTGCTCCTGCCCTTTTAATTGCCATTACTTGTTCTAACATTACAGCATTGTGGTCCAGCCATCCTTTTTCTGCTGCGGCTTTGACCATGGCATACTCACCACTCACCTGATATACTGCTACCGGCACATCTACCACGTCTTTAATATCTCTAACAATATCCAGATAACACAATCCGGGTTTTACCATTACAATATCTGCCCCTTCATCGATATCCATAAGGGTTTCTTTTATAGCCTCTTCCCTATTGGCAAAATCCATCTGGTATGTTTTTTTATCTCCAAACCCGGGTGCAGAATCCAATGCATCTCTAAAAGGACCATAAAATGCAGATGCATATTTGGCACTATAACTCATAATACCCGTATTCTTAAAGTTTTCTTTTTCCAAAAGCTCTCTAATAGCAAGTATTCGTCCATCCATCATATCACTTGGTGCTACAAAATCAGCACCGGCTTGCGCATGAGATAAGGACATTTCTGCCAAAACTTTACAGGTTTCGTCATTAACAATATACCCGTTCTCGACAATCCCATCATGCCCGTACGAAGAAAATGGGTCTAAAGCCACATCGGTCATCACTAACATTTCAGGAACGGTTTCTTTTACTGTTTTTACCGCTCTTTGCATTAACCCATCCGGGTTTAATGCTTCTGTTCCTTTATTATCTTTAAGTGCATCGGGTACTTTTACAAAAAGTAATACCGATTTTAGCCCTAATGCCCAAAGCTCTTTAATCTCGGTTTTTAAAGTATCTAAACTATACCTGTAATATCCTGGCATAGAAGCAATTTCTTCTTTCATGTTTTTACCTTCAACGACAAATATTGGCACTAAAAAATCATGTGGCGTGATGGTGTTTTCTCTAACCAAAGAGCGAATAGCATCATTGGATCTTAATCTTCTGTTTCTACGAAGTTGTTGCATTATGATATGTAAATTTGATACTGGTAAAGATACTTATATATATAGTATTGGTTGTTAATTTTAAGATAGGTTTAAAGATGTTTTATTATATATGGTAAGTGTTATCTGTTTTTTTAAACCCTTTTTAAGTACAAATAAAAAGGCAAAACACTTCTTTTATATTTCTTTTGATTATGTAACAAAACCCCAATAAAACCTACTAACATTAAAATATCTAATCTGCAAATTTTAAAAAGTATGCTTACCATAAAAAACCTTAATAAAACGTATCCTAACGGAACGCAAGCGTTAAACGATGTTAATTTGACTTTAGAAAAAGGGATGTTCGGGCTATTAGGCCCTAACGGTGCGGGAAAATCTACATTGATGCGCACCATAGCTACTTTACAATTAGCAGATACTGGTACTATTGAGTTTGATGGCATAAATGTTTTTAAACAACCACAAGAGTTGCGAAAAGTGTTAGGATATTTACCACAAGATTTTGGAGTATACCCAAAGGTTTCTGCAGAAATGATGCTTAATCATATTGCCAAAGTAAAAGGTATTACTAATACCCCGGACCGTAAAAACTATGTTGCCGATTTATTACACAAGGTAAATCTTTACAAATTTAGAAATCGAAATTTAGGAGATTACTCTGGTGGTATGCGACAACGTTTTGGTATAGCACAAGCATTGCTGGGCAATCCAAAACTAATAATTGTGGATGAACCAACGGCTGGTCTGGATCCTCTGGAACGTAATCGTTTTCATAATCTATTAAGTGAATTAGGAGAGAATGCAGTAGTTATTTTAAGTACCCATATTGTAGATGATGTTACCAATTTATGTCAAAACATGGCGGTTTTTAATGAGGGTAAAATCCTGCAACAAGGTAATCCACAAGTACTATCCGATACCTTAAATCATAAAGTTTTTAAAAAGAAAATTGAAAAATCAGAGCTGGAAAATATAGAGAAAGAATTTACCGTACTATCCAACTACTTAAGAGGAGGCGAATTTTATGTAAATATTTATAGTGAGTACAATCCCGGTGAAGGATTTGAACCTATTAATAACACTCTGGAAGATTTCTATTTTTATTGTATTAACAAAAAAGAAGAACAGGAGGAGGAAGCAACAGTGTAAACAGGCGTTATAATCCCTTACTGTTTGCCAAAACACCTTTTGATATCCTATACGTACACAAGTCCAAGTGTGACTTCTAAAAATAATACATAAATGAAAGAAATATTCCTGTTTGAATTACAATATCGATTAAAAAGACCTGCTACCTGGATTTATATGGCTTTAGGCTTAGGAATTGCAGTTTTAATCTCTATACTACAAAGATCCTCTACCGCAGAATTTGTAAATAGCCCAAGTAGTATAACCAGTGTTACTGCCGGTTTATCTATTATCTCTATTTTCTTTTATGCTGCAATTATGGGAGTTCCTATTTTTAGGGATCAGGATCATAAAACAGCACAAACTTATTTTACATTTCCTATTCCCCAAAAATCGTATGTATTGGGCAGGTTTTTAGGCAGTTTTACTATTGTAAGTATGCTTAATATGTTTATTGTTACAGGTATACTACTAGGTTTTGGTATCGGGGATTTTTTAGACCGCCCAGATTATGGGGATTATGATACTTTTACTATTTCATCTTACATATTACCATTTATATTCTTACTGCAAATCAATGCTTTTATAGTAGGTTCCTTATTTTTCTGCCTGATGGCTTTTTTTAAGAAAATGCCTATTATCTATCTGGGGGGAATTTGTTTATTCTTATTCAATACCTTATCCAAAAGTCTTTTGGGAGATATAGATAATCAGTGGCTAAGTATTTATCTGGATCCATTTGGAAGTCAAGCATACAGTTATATCAAAAAATATTGGTCGATCAATGAGCTTAATATAAACCAGTTACCAATATATGGTAAGTTTTTGGCAAATCGAATCCTTTGGTTGGGCATAGGACTCTTCTTCTTTTTAATTACCTATTTTAGGTTTGATTACAAAAAGTTTTTACTTTCTGGTAAAAAAGAAAAAAAGACCGATGATACCCCATATACCCCATCGGTACTCATTTCGATAACACCAACATTTTCCAAAAAAACACAACGTCAAAATTTATTTTCCCTTAGTAAAATCGAATTTTTATCTATTGTTAAAGACCCTGTTTTTAGTATTCTTTTGGTTATAGGTATTATCATTTCTATAATTACTATTTTTCTAGCTAATGAAACCTATGGCACTCCCAATTTACCATTAACCAGATACGTTATGGTTTATGTGTCTGGGGGTATTTCTTTACTTTCTATCATTATATTGGTTATTTATTCTGGAGAGGCTGTGCACAGAACCCGAAAAAATAAAACCTTTGTGTTTTATGATGCCCTACCCATTAGTGATGCGAGTTTATATTTCTCTAAAATTATTTCTTTATTAGGGGTTGCCATTATCCTCACTTTGGTCAACATCGTTATAGGAGTATTGTTTCAAACTTTTAATGGCTATTTTGTTTATGAGTTGAATATGTACCTGATATATACTTTTGGTATGGTATTACCTGATTTGATAACCACCGTTTTACTTGCATTTTTTGTTCATGTATTGGTAAATAACAAATTTTTAGGACATTTTATCGTAATACTCTTATACATTGGGTTGCCCTTATTAATTGCTCTGGCTTTTAAAAGTACCAACCCAATGCTTATTTATGGTGGCACTCCTCCGTTTTTTATAAGTGATCTTAATGGTTTTGGTCATTATCTAACCGGGATTACCTGGCTAAACCTGTATTGGATCTTACTTACTGCAATACTAATGCTGATAGCAAAATTATTTTGGAACAGAGGCTTCTTTTCTACCGCAAAAGAAAGAATAGCACTTGCTAAACAAAGAGTTTCTACTCCAACTTTAGTTTCGTTTTTAATCGTTATAACAGCCTTTATATCTGTTGCAAGCTACACTTATTATAACCTACAGGTTGTAAACAGAATAGTAGATGGTAACAACTCTGAAAAAATAGAAGCCGATGCCGAAAAAAAATATGCAAAATATATCGGGCAGCCACACCCACAGGTAACCGATCTAAAAGCTTATATCGATGTTTTTCCTAAAGACCGTAATGTAAAAGCTAAAGGAGAGTATACCATCATTAATAATAATCGTACTGCTATCGATACTTTATTGGTAGAGGTACAATATCCAACCTCTGATACGCAACTAAAAAAAGTACTCTATAACGGTATAGAACTTACACCCGTAGTTAGGGATTCTGTATACCGAATGTTTTTTTATAAGTTACCCAAGGCAATGCAGCCTAACGAAAGGGCAAGTCTTACTATAGAGGTATTTGCAGAAACCAAAGGATTTTCTAACCATCTGGAAACCGAAGTGCTATACAATGGTTCCTTTTTTAACAATAGCATATTTCCAAGGTTTCATTATGAAAGAAGTTTGGTGGATAATGGGGTACGCATAAAACATGGCTTAAAAAAATTAGACTATTTATACCCTCCTCGAACCGATTCTACCGCACTACAGAAAAACCTATTTAATGAAGATGCCAACTATATTAACTTTGAAGCCGTAGTGAGTACCGCTGCCGATCAAACCGCTTTGGCCCCCGGTAAACTGGTTAACAAGTGGACAGAAAACAACAGGGCTTATTATCATTATAAACTAGAATCCACTACCGATCTTTTTTTTAATGTGGTATCGGCTACATACGATATCAAAAAATCTGGTTGGACTGCCCCTAGTGGCAAAAAAGTAGCTATCGAGATTTATCATTCGCCAAAACACAAACGTAACTTGCAGCATTTTATAGATGGCGTGCAGGTAGCATTGTCGTATTGCTCCAAAAACTTTTATGAATATCCAAATTCGGTACTTAGGATTGTAGAGTTTCCTGCGCATGCAACTTTTGCACAATCTTTTGTTACCACTATCCCCTATTCTGAAGATTTTGGGTTTGCTGCAAATTTTGATAAGGCAAAAGATTTTAACTATGCCTTTAGGGTAACTACCCACGAGGTAGCACATCAATGGTGGGGGCATTTGGTTACCCCTAGCAAAACATCCGGAGCCAATATTATCTCAGAAACTTTGGCAGAATACACTTCTTTAATGACCATGAAACATCAATATGGAGAAAACGGGATCAAAAACTTTTTAAAATACTCCTTAGATCAATATTTAAGGGGCAGGGCATTTAGTTTTAAACCAGAGCGATCTTTGATTAATGTAGAAACAGGACAGCATATCTGGTATGAAAAAGGATCTATGGTGATGTACGAATTACAGGATATTATTGGGGAAGATAAAATTAATCATGCCTTAAAAGAGTTTATGCTAGAATATAAAGATTTTAAAAAAGGAGTCTACCCTACTTCAGAAAATCTATATGATGCTATCTACAAAGTAACACCAGATTCTCTTAAATATGCTGTAGAGGATGGTTTTAAAAAAATAGTGCTTTATGAAAACAGAGTAGCAAAAGCCAAAACCAAAAAATTAGATAACGGTACCTACGAGACCACGTTTACTGTAGATTCTAAAAAAATATATTATAGCGATACTGGTAAAGAAGAACGTACAGACGACACCACAAATTATATTGAAATAGGGTTGTTTGGAGAAGATATTGTGGACACAAAAGATGTACCGATAAAAAACCCATATTATCTGGAACGAAAATGGCTACAACCAGGTGAAAATACTTTTACTATTGTAACGGATAAAAAACCAATAAAAGCGGGTATAGATCCGTATAATAAATTAATCGATCGTAACTCTGATGACAACCTTCAACCAGTTGCTGAAGAGTAATTTTTAATCTTCGATTATTCTTAAAATCACGATGCAACTGCGCTGTTTGGATCGTGGTTTTTTTTAGGCGGAAAGGTAATACCGTTATTTGAGTAGAGCGTCTGCTTTTTGTCATCCTATGTTTGTATAGGGTTTAAATTTCAATAATGATTTACTT